>JAADGM010000037.1 GCA_013152375.1 FCB group bacterium
CGTCAATATTGTCCACCGTGAACTGAAAGCCGTAAACATCCACGGTGTTGGCCATATAGACTTCCAGGGTTCCTGCATCCGTGTCCACAGCACCGTAGGACAGCACCACATCCTGCGAATAACTGAAGGCAGTCAACAGAACGAAAACGGTTAAAATTGAAAGTGATTTGATTGATTTTAGCATGATGAGTCTCCTCAATTGATTTGGGTTAGGGTTACTTTTGTAGTTTAATATTTTCCTTATTGCCACAATATAATATTTATTTCGGTTAACAATCCGGGGTCTAATACGAATAGGGTTTTACGAGCGACCTTTTACTGATAGGCCCTTGAAGTGATCAATCATCAGATTTGTTGGGCGATCCATGTAATGTGACATGGAAGCGCCGGTCAGGAGAAGATTAAGCTATCTAAGGATCAATCAGCACTTTCATCCCTATTTGGAGCGGACTCATCCGTGTTGCAACCCCTGAATTTGGGACCGTATTGATACAATTACATTAAAAAACAGGGCTTGAAATTATGATTTACACTGCTGGTTTGCAATAGGAATCTCTCGCTTCGGGGAGGAAGGGGAATATGCCAAGCTGCTATTGGCAGTATTTTAGTGCACAACAGCCGATTTTAAAGTGTACGGCAAAAGCAGATTCCGGAAGGTTTCCGATGCTGCTAAAAAGGTATTTGTCAGGCGGTTTTTCGGACTTTTTTATACAGTGGTTTTGCTCCGCCTTCAATGACGGCCCTGGAGACGGTGACAGATTCAATGTTTTTGATTGAAGGTGTTTCGTACATGATATCCATCATGATCCGTTCCATGATTGATCTTAAAGCCCTGGCCCCGGTATGTTTTTTAAGGGCAATTTTAACGATTGCCCGTAGCGCATCATCCCGAAATTCCAATTTCACATCTTCCATTTCAAATAATTTTTGATACTGCCGGATGATGGAATTTTTCGGTTCCCGTAGAATTGAGAGCAGAGCCTTTTCGGTGTGTTCATGGAGCAGCGCCGTCATGGGCAGGCGACCCACAAGTTCCGGGATGAAGCCGAATTTAATGAGGTCTTCCGGTTCTACGTTCTGCAGAATCTCATCCCGGGTCAATTTCGCTTTGACATCCCGGTCAAATCCGATACCACCTCCGGCCAGCCGCCGCTGTATAATTTCTTCGATGCCGTTGAAGGCACCACCGCAAATGAACAGGATATTCGAGGTGTTGATGGAGACCAGGGGCTGTTCCGGATGCTTCCGGCCGCCTTTCGGCGGAATATTCGAGACAGTACCTTCCAGTATTTTCAACAGAGCCTGCTGCACGCCTTCACCGGATACGTCCCGGGTAATGGAAACATTGCTGTCCCGCTTGCCGATTTTGTCGATCTCGTCAATATAGACAATACCCATCTCAGTACGTTCAACATCGTAATTAGCCGCCTGGTAGAGGCGCACCAGAATATTTTCTACATCTTCCCCGACATAGCCCGCTTCCGTCAAAACGGTAGCATCGGCGATGGCAAAGGGGACATTCAGCAATTTGGCCAGCGTCCTTGCAATGAGTGTTTTACCGGTACCGGTGGGTCCTAAAAGCAGGATGTTGGTCTTTTCAAGTTCGACCTCATCACGGTCATTTTTATGGGCAATTCTTTTGTAATGATTATAGACCGCAACGGATACAATTTTCTTGGCATATTCCTGGCCGATGATGTAATTATCAAGTTCCCGTTTGATATCGGCCGGCTTCTGCGTCACAAGCTCGGTCGTTTGGGTACTATGGTTCAGCAGGTTTTCGTGTACGATATCATTTGCGGAAAAAACGCAGAGGTCGCAGATATAGCCTGTCTGCCCCTCCACCATCATGGCGACATCTTTTTCGAAACTGCCGCAGAAGGAGCATCTGATGCCCTTGGGGTCCGTTGTTCGTTTGCTCATTTTTTACCCTGTTTACGGTTTTTAATGATCTGGTCTATAATGCCATAGGCTAAGGATTCATCAGAAGACATGAAATTATCCCGGTTAGTGTCCTTCTCAATCGTACGGATAGATTTTCCGGTATTTTTCGCCAGAATTTTATTGAGCCTTTCTCTGAGGAAAAGGATCTCTTTGGTGTGGATCTCGATGTCGGAAGCCTGCCCCTGTACACCCCCCATGGGCTGGTGGATCATAATCCTTGAATTCACCAGGGCGGAGCGTTTGCCCCGGACACCTGCACTCAAAA
Source organism: FCB group bacterium (assembly GCA_013152375.1). GTDB lineage: Bacteria > Fidelibacterota > Marinisomatia > SCGC-AAA003-L08 > JACNLC01 > JAADGM01. The sequence continues at coordinate 2,210 of JAADGM010000037.1, forward strand.
TAATGGCCGCCATACTGGCTGCCTGCCCAAGACAGATAGTGGCCACATCGGGTTTGATGTAGTTCATTGTATCGATAATACCCAGTCCTGAAGAGATGATGCCTCCCGGACTATTGATATACATATAGATGTCTTTTTCGGGATCATCAGCCTCAAGATACAGCAGTTGGGCGATGATCAGGCTGGAAACGTAGTCGTCTATGGCGCTGCCGAGAAAAATAATCCGTTCCTTCAGCAATCTGGAATAAATATCATAGGCCCGTTCTCCCTGTGCCGTTTGCTCTACGACCATGGGAACCAGCAAAGAAGCCCTTTCATTCATCGGTTTTATTTTCCTCTCTGAATTCATCAGTTGTCTTGGCAATCTCTTTGATTATCGTGAATTCTTTTAAACGCTCAAACAAAATTTCATTGGCGATATCTTCCTTAAGATCTGACCTGTGATCGGCTTTTTTGTAATAGGTTCGGATCCTTTTGGCTTCTTTTTCATTTTCAGAGATGAGTTTCTCGATACGCCGATCAATCTCATCCTCTGAGACCTCCAGGTTTTCAACCTTGAGCAGTTCTTCCCGGATCAAATGCCATTTCAGGTTACGATCCGCGCTATCGGAATATGATTTGCGGATCTCAGCTTCATTGAAAGGTTCCCCCGGCTTTAGCTGTCGCCGGACATCCTCAACCGTATGTCTGAGATAATTCTCTTTCCAGGAGGTGGGCACATCTACTTCTGATTTCTCAACAAAATAATCGGTGATCTTGCTCTGCACCGTGAGATCAAACTCATTGTCAAGCTGTCCCTGCATCTTCTCCAGTACTTTCGCTTTCAGCGCTTCCAGTGATGTCACTTCCGGATCGATCTTCGCAGCGATCTCATCGGAAGCTTCCGGGATCAGCTGTTTTTCGATCTGCTCGATAGTGACTTCGAATTTTGTGGGCTTCCCCTGCACAGGTAGATCAACTTCTACCGTCTCTCCCTTTTTACGGCCCAGAAAAGCTTTCAGAATATCACCTGAAAAATCCTGTCCACCCAGCAGAAAATATTTTTTTTGAGGGTCTTTGCCGTCGGCAGCATTGCCCTGCGCATCAAGTTCCTGGAATTCACCCTTGATAATATGACCCTCTTCAGCGCCTCCCTCAAAAGGTTCAAATTTTGAAAGCTGCTGTAATCTCTCATTTAGAAATCCCTCAAAGTCCGTATCCGTGGGTGACATGTGTACGACAGTCAGCTTGATTTTTTTTGAATAATCGGGAAGTTTCACAGGGGGCTTCACTTCAAAGACCGCTGTAAATCGCAGATCTTCGCCTTCGTGAAATTGAAGATCACCGATCTGAGCCCTGGCAATCGGGTCGATCTCCAGTTCATCGAGAGCAATTTTATAATAATCATTACAGGCTTTATCCGCAAAATCCATTTCGAGGGCTTCTCCGTAATTTCGCTTGAGGATACTCACAGGAACCTTCCCCTTCCTGAAGCCGGGCTGACTGTACTTTGCCCTGAATTTGTTGAATTCTGCCTGGAATTTATCTTTTAAGTCCTCCCAGGGGACGGTGATGTCAATTTCCCGGGTAAAAGAATTGACCTCACGGATTTTGGTTTCCATATTTCCTGTTATACCTGTCTTTTATTTAAAGTGTTGAAATTAGAGCTGTAAATTTAAAGGAAACTCTGCTCGCCAAACAACTGGCTGGATAAGAGGGTGAGAGAGGTCTTTCTGAAAATAGGGTGTTTTTCTCACAATTCAGCTGGGAACGCCCTGTATTTCGAAAGGAGAATCCAGGGGTACAGAAGACTCAATGGCCTGCTTTATTTTCTGTAATTCAGATTTCATAACCCCTTTCAGCAGAGGACGCAGAGAGGCCTCCTTGAGCCGGTTGTTCAGAGAACCCTCAATGGTGTAAACCATCATGGTTATATTTCCATGGCCGGTGATCTCAAAACTACAACTGTGCCGGAAACCACTTTCCGGTTGCTGCTCATTGAATTCTTCGATGGTAAACCCGTGCAGGGGCAGCCACTTCAGAACCCGGGCCGTCATCCTGACCGTACTGAGACCAAAATTATGGTAAATCGTGAATTCCGAGCCGGCTTTTAGAAGATAACTGCCGGGTAACTCGATTTCCGTATGAAAGCGATTGTAGATCAGGCTTTTGGAGAGATCGGAGAGAAATCCCCAAACGATCTGCTGCGGCGCAGAGACCTCAATTGTTTGCTCCAACCTGATCATATTGAAATTTACGATGTACCCGGTATATGAAATTCGGTAATGTTGCTGCTTTTTCGGATCAGGAAAAAAAAGGGGCATCTTGTGCCCCTTTTTGATTTTTTACGGTCCGTGTTTACCGGCTTAGAAATTTACGATGGTCATGAAATAAAACCATGTCGAAGTGTCCTTACCCATGGTTGCTTTCATGATATCTCCGGGGGTAAAGAGTGAAAACCCGGCTACAAATTTAGTGTTGCTGCTGTATTCCTGGGTAAAGGTCAGGTCCAGCTCATTGCCGTAACTTGAGTTTCCTGCTACATCCTGGTCTGCTGAAAAAATATGGAAATCAGCCTTTGTTTTGACTGTCAGGAGACGTAAACCGTCAAATTTGATGTGCAGATCCTGTAAACCTGAAGCACCGTTCAGTACAAAATAATCCATAAAGCCATAGTATTTGTGGTTAGTGGCGTAACCGTTAAAGAAGGACTCGTAGTCAGCTGTTCCGGGGTCATCTCCACTGAGAAAATCAATCCCGGCGGACAGAGTGTATGGATCGAAACGAACACCCACATTGAATGCATACATATAGGCTTTATAATTGAAGTTATTGGTGACATCTTCACCGAATTGATAGGCAAATTCCGTTTCGTGGTACCACTTACCGAAATCGCCGACTGTATAAAAACCTGCTGAATAGCGATCCCATTTATATTTGGTTTCATCGAGGAAAAAACCATAGAATTTATAGGTTTCGGGCATATTGAAATTTACATAGGCACCCAGGAGATCTTTGTCGGCCCCCACCTGATCGGGATCAATTTCCTTAAAATTGAAGATATCCACCGTACCGTACATCCAGTAGTATTTCATGAAAATACCGTCAAAACTCCGGCCGATATTGCTCCAGCCAACGGCACCCAGTATCCGTTCCGGCGGGTAGGGAGCTTCCATGCGTCCGACTTTAAAATCCAAACATAGACCGAAAAGACTTTTGAGATAAAAGTAGCCCTGGTGCAGATCAAATTTATCGGCGCTGCCGTCTGTCAGGGTCACATTGGAGTAGGGGTCCGCTCCGGGATTGCGCTCTTCACCCAGAAGTCTGGAATCCTGCAACTGGATGAAAACACCCTGATCGTAACTCGGTTTCAGATCGAAATTCAGTCGGGTTCTTAAGAGGGAAAAATTATGTGAATTTGTATTGGAGTCAAAATCTTTTGCCTCCCACTCAAAACGATATCTCATCTGACCGGACAGGTCAAAACTGGTCCCTGCAAAAAGTCCGCTGAAAAGCAGGCCGATCAAGACCGCTGTTAACGCTTTTTTCATCTCGTCTCCTTTTACTAATAAATTTTTGGGCATTAAAGATTGCAACATGATTTATTTAAAGATACCAACGTATTGAAATTTAAGAAGAATATTTTGTCGATAGCAAATTGACTTTGTGTTATTTTTCTGGCGCAGACCGGTCCGGTATTCCGTATCGCCCAACCGGGGTTTCAGGTATCCAGAATGAGATTGACGATCGTGATCAGATCCAGGACATTGAGCAGACCGTTTTGGTCAGCATCGCCTGCCGCAAACTCATCAGCAGTCGGTATTTCAATATTTAAAATGAAATTGACAAGCATAACGATGTCCAGTATATCCACGGCATCGTCGGCGTTTATATCCCCGATTAGCAGGTCTCCGGAGTTTGGCGGGGTCGGCAGGGAGATAGCATCGATCCAACCTGCATCCTCAAAATGGCTCACAGATCCGTCTTTCCGATAAGTCCAGGTAAATGTATGCAGCCCTGCCGTCACCGGATAAACTTCTTCGTGCCATCCAACCTGACCATCCCAGCGATCAAGCTCTGTACCGTCGATCTCAAATTTCAGGTAGTCCCAGTTGTCATTGACGTCATCTTCACTGGCCACCCGGCAGAAAAATGAAACCTGATCCGCTGAGGCCGCTTCTACCGTGACGGACAATACCGAAATCTCATTATCGTTGATATCACCGGAGCGGGCTGAGTAAAGACCATCGGAAGCCGTATCGTCAGTGATGCTCCAGGGCATGCTTCCGGAGGTTGCCCAGTTCGCAGGAAGTCCGCCGTCTTCAAAGCTGATGATATCACTGGGTGAGAGCTCAAACTGGAGAGGTTCCATACCAGCCATGACCGAAAATGTATCCAGCAGTGCAGCATATCCCTCCGCAAAAACATGAAAGACATAGTCTCCCTCAAAAACACCCGGTATCTCAAATTCCCCGTCCGGCCCGCTGTACACCGGTGCATAGGGCATGCCGGGCAGCTCCACTAATGCATCTGTTAACGGTTCATCGGTACCGGTTTCAGTGACGAACCCGCTTACCATGATCTCGGGCAGCGGCGTTAGAACAGCATTCTGAACCACCGTCTGATTGCTGACCACAGTGATATTTTCAAAAGTCTGCGGGGCATATCCGAAGGCGTCAATCCGCACATCATATACTCCCGGTGCCAGGAATCGATGATAATCGCCCACGTCAGGATCGGTAAGTACATTTGAATTGTCAAAATCATGGCCGGGAATCGTGATGCTGGCCGCCAACGGCTCACCCGTGGACCCGGTTACTACGCCGCGGATCCCGTAAAGCGAGGCCTCAATGTAGTTGAGAAAGGCCGCCCGGTTGTAATCCCAATGAGCGGGCAATTCCTCTGCCGGGAGCATCTGCTCGTCGGAAAGCTCCAATGTCATCTCCCGGCAATGGTGATAATAATTCAGATAATCCTGGCGACCGCCGTTAACCTCGTACCACTGGTATCCGTTTGTAATGCCGTCATTAAATCCATTGAAATAGGACCCGGGGCTGTAGGATTGGACCGTATCCGCATAGGCATGGGAAACCTGCTGCCACCAGTCATCGTCCGCCGTAAGGACGGGTGTTGTATCCCAGGGATAATTGACTACTTCAGACCCGGAGTGAAGATTTGATGACAGGGTGAAACTGTGGTCGGCGATAAAGTTCATCATGGCGATATTTTCAGGCTGCCAGACGTTACCATCCGGGTGAGGACCATCCATAAAATCAGGAAAATTGCGGTTTAGGTCAACGCCGTTAGCATTCATCCGCACAGCCCCCGCGACGGTGTTATCCCCGCCATTATAGGTGCCGTCGGGGTTTGCCAGGGGATTGATCCAGATCTCAATCGAATTGACCAGGTTGGTGATGCGGGGGTCAACCCCGTAATTCGTGAGCAGATGATCGATCAGCCGGAGCATCAGGACATAACCCACAATTTCATTCCCGTGCATGGTTGATGAGTACATGAATTCGGGTTCATCCTCTTCATCACTGACATTATCCGATATTTTTACAAAGAGCAGTTCCCTGCCATCGACACTGGTGCCGATATTTTCAACCCGACAGATAGAAGGATAATTCTCGCCAAAGCGGTACATCATTTCGAGGTACTGAGAGTAGGTGGGATAAACATCCCACTCACGCAATTCATCAAAGCTTTCGGCCATCCGAGCCTGAAAGGTCTCGTTCGGAGATGGCAGCAGCGTGTAGTGAACACCGGCAAGGTCCAGCCTGGCAACGGCTTCAGGCGCTGCATAGACCCAGAGAGTATCTCCTTTAACAGAACTGATGGAGACTACCCGGGTCAGATCCCCCGAATCCATCACTAACGGCGGATCGATCCGCAAATATAGTTCACTGACCTCTTGTGCTGTTGCGGTGGCTGTTAGACAAAGGGTTAAAATGAACGCTGTGATTTTCGTGTGCATAGATTTTCCTGTTTTAGATTGAACAAAAGCTTCAGCATTTCCGGACATTCCCGGGAAAAGTTTAGCGGTTAAAAGAAATTCCGGTTGAAGGGTTTTTAGTAACACTTCGTATAAAAATATCACAAGGATAGTCCTATAAAGCGTAAATTTAAGTGTAATAATTCTGGAACCAATTCATTTGAGACGTACAGCCAAATCAGGAGATACAACCGGATTTACCATCGAACGACGGAAGGGTCCGGATCTCTGGGTTCAAATGGTCAACTGGTTTGTGGCCACCTGCTGGAGCCTGTTGCTGGCCGTTCTGATCATTGTGGGGATTGCAAAACCCACCCAGGAGACGATGTTCGACCGGATGGCGCATATCCGGGTTGACAGCAGTTGGAACGAGGAACTGCTGCAGATCATCTTTTACCTGATGGTATTCGGATTTCTTTTCAGTATTACCGGGATCTATCTGAATTCGCGTCGGCATAAGCGCCGTACGGATCATTACAGAGCTTCCCTGATCTTTATCAGCTGCCTATCGCTGGTGGGGATTTTCTACTATTTATTCCGTTGAAGCAACGGGAAAAACCTCAATGACGGATAAATTATATGGCTAAACTTGTAGGAATATTGACCAGCGGTGGGGACTGTCCGGGTTTAAACGCAGCCATTCGCGCCATCGGGAAGGCCTGTGAAGACGCGTATGATATCAGATTGCTGGGATTCTTAAACGGCTTCCGGGGGCTGGCTCAGGATAAATCCATTAAGCTCGACAGCAGCATGCTCTCGGGCATCCTCACAATTGGTGGGACTATTCTCGGCACCAGTCGGGATAAACCGCATCGCATGCAAATCGGAGGAAAAACCCGGGATATGACGGGTGCAATCCTCGAGACCTGTGAACGCAACCACCTGGATGCTCTGGTGTGTCTTGGCGGAGGAGGAACCCAGCGTAACGCTCTGCGTCTCGAAAAGGCAGGTTTGAATGTGATTACATTGCCTAAAACTATTGACAACGACATCGGTTATACAGATATGAGCTTCGGATTTGATACAGCCGTCGGTATCGCAACGGAAGCCATCGACCGGCTGCATTCTACAGCCACCAGCCATAACCGCATCATCGTCGTTGAGGTCATGGGACATGGGGCCGGCTGGCTGGCCCTCGAAGCCGGGATTGCCGGCGGCGCCGATGCCGTTCTGATCCCGGAAATACCCTATGATATCGAAGTCGTCGCCGACTCCATCAGAAGACGGACACAGAGGGGCAAACGCTTCAGCATTGTTGTGGTTGCCGAGGGAGCCGTCTCCCGGAAGGAACATATTGCCACCTCGGCACTGTGGGCGGAAAGGGTGGCCGCAAAAGACCCGGTCTCCATTGAATCCATTGAGCAGAAATTGAAGGCTTATCGTGCCGAACATATTGGCCACACCATCCAGATCGCTCAAAAACTCGAAGCCCTCACCGGACTCGAATCCCGTCTTACCATTTTAGGACATGTGCAAAGAGGCGGAACGCCCTCTGCATTTGACCGTGTGTTTGCCACCTGGCTGGGAACTGCCTGCGCGAGAGCCCTGCATGAAAACAACTTCGGGAACATGCTTGCTCTGCAGAATAACGAAATTATCAGTGTTCCCCTGAAAACTGTGGCCGGCAATAAAAAGCGGGTCCCACCGGATCATCCGCTCATAGAATCGGCGAAACTGGTGGGCATGAGTTTTGGAGATTAAGTGGGAGCCCTAAGCCGTTCTTCGGATAAGAGTGGCCATTCCCTGCCCGTGCCCGACACACATGGCGGCGATTCCCGTTGTGCCGTCTGTCCGCTCCAGATTATGCAATAAGGTTGTGATGAGCCTGGTGCCTGTTGCTCCCAGCGGATGCCCGAGAGCAATGGCTCCGCCGCTGATGTTGACTTTCTCCGGTGGTATTTTTAACTCCCTGATCGAGACTATGGCCTGCGAGGCGAAGGCTTCATTTATTTCATAGAGATCAATATCAGCGATGGTGAGGGACTGTTTTTTGAGAAGATTTCTGACGGCCGGAATCGGGCCAAGGCCCATCATACAAGGATCCAATCCCACGACTGCAAAATCCACAACCTGCGCCCGCAAAGGAAGGGACAACCGCCGCGCTCCCTCCTGATTCGTCAACAATGTCAGACTTGCACCGTCGCTCAGGGGAGAACTGTTGCCGGCAGTAGTGGTCCCGTCCTCCTGAAAAGCCGGGCGCAGCGCATCCAGAGCTTCAGGAGTTGTATCCGGGCGGGGACACTGGTCCTTTTGGATGAGACCCTGTGGTGTTTTGACGGCAATAATTTCCGTGTTAAAAAATCCCTCAGCGTAGGCTTTAACGGCTTTTTGGTGACTGGAAAGAGCGAATGCATCCTGCTCTCTGCGGCTCACTTTATACTCCCGACTCACCTTATCAGAAGTCAGTCCCATATTTGTAAAAGCAAATTCCCGTTTCTCAAACAAATCAGGATGATAATCCAGACAGGCAGTCATTGAAACATGCTGCATGTGTTCAACGCCGCCGGCCAACAGCACATCCGCCTGGCCGCATGCCAGCGTCATAGCGGCGAAGTTCAGCGCCTGCAGGCTCGACCCGCAAAGTCTGTTCAGGGTGACACCGGGAATTTTATCCGGGTATCCTGCCAGCAGAGCACTCAGTCGGGCGATGTTCTTCCCCTGTTCAAGATGCTGGCCCACGCAGCCGATGTAGATATCATCAATGGCAGCGGATTCGATGATGTTTTGAGCAAAATATTTCAGTAATACCGAGAGCATACTGTCTGCTCTGACATCCCGGAAAACTCCTTTGTCTCTGTGAGAGCGGCCGATGGGAGTCCGCTTCGCTTCGATAATGTAGGCGTCCATCATTTACCTGGGAATATGGAGTGCTTAAGATCGTTCATGCCTGCTTTGATTTCCAGGCACTTTTAAAAGGAAAGAATCCCGCAGCTTTTCCCGCCGTCAACATGCAGGATCTGCCCCGTGATAAATTGTGCCCTGTCCGAGGCCAGAAACGCCACAGCCTCAGCGATATCCTCAGGCTGACCCATTTTCCCGGTAGGCTGCAGTTTTAGCAGATGCTGTCTCACCTTTTCCGATAATCCCCGGGTCATGGGGGTATCAATAAAACCCGGAGAAACACCGTTCACATTGATCCCGAATCTGGCAAGTTCCAGCGCCAGGGTCCGCGTCAGGCTCACCAGCCCACCCTTGCTGGCGGCATAGTTGCTCTGACCGGGGTTGCCCAGCCATGAGCGCGATATGATGTTAACGATTTTACCGTAGTTCTTCTCCCTCATACCGGGAACCACAGCACGGCACAGGAGAAAAGGTCCTTTCAGATTCACACGCAGTACATTGTCCCAGTCTTCGGCAGAGATACCGGTAATAAAATTATCCCGAATGATACCTGCGTTGTTCACCAGAATATCGATTTTACCCTCCTTTGCCAGAATCGATTCAACCGTCGAATCGATAAACTCAGGTTGAGTCACGTCACCAATAAAGACCTCAGCAATCCCGGCTGCCGATGGTGATTTTGTGAGCCAACTGTTCAGGGGTTCGGAGTTGATATCTATCAGATACACAGAGGCGGTCTCGCGCATAAAATGCCTCGCGATGCCGGCGCCAATCCCCTGGCCGGCTCCGGTGATAAGGACTGTTTTATTTTTAAATTCCATTCTAACTCCTCATTCTGATACCGGACTATCCGCGGACTTTTCAGCGGTTCCGTTTCCGCAGCTGCAGATTTCCACCACATAGGCGTCTGCGGGTAATTTATCCTGCCGGTCCTGTATCATGCAGTTGATATAGGCGGCATAATTCTTTTCCACATTACGGGGTACTAATTTGAAAGAGGGTGTAAGTTCGTTTCGTTCCAGACTCAATTCCCGGTCAATGATGATGACTTTGTCAATATGCTCAAACTTGACGCCGGTACTGCAATTGATCTTATGCAGACAATGGACATAGCAGGCTGAGAGGGCTTCGCAGGATTGGGGATGTTCACAGTCTAATGTCTGCGTTTCATCCATGTCCGGGGACTTCAGCAGGTGATTATTGGGGAAAATCAGGGCCAGGGGATGATCAAGACCCGCCCCGAAAACGAAAGCGTGATTAATGAATTTGCAGATATTCGTCATATTCCGTTCAAGCACGGATGGGAACACCTTTTCGCCGTTGCTGAGTTTGAATACCCGGTCCTTGCGGGCCATGATCTTCAGTCCTTCCGCTGTGAACTTCCCGATATCGCCCGTATGGAACCAGCCGTCTTCTGCGATGGCCCGCCGGGTGACCTCGGGTAATTTATAATAGCCTGTCATCACATTATCGCCGCGGATGAGTATTTCGTCATCCTCCCCCAGTTGGATCTCAACACCGGGGATAGGATAGCCCACGACCCCGGGAGTGCGGTCCAGCAGCAGCGCAGTGAGCGTACAGCAGGGAGAGGTTTCGGTGAGTCCCCAGCCCTCAACGACAGGTGTCTGTTTGCGTTTAAAAACATCCGAAATTGCCAGAGATAGAGGAGCGGCAGCGGTAAAAACAAACTTCAGGTCCTTGTGAAAGAATATCTTTTCAGCCTCCGGTGATGTGATTACCCGGGAGATGATCTCCTTGTAAACCTTGGGAACACTGAAATAAATATGCGGCTGGATCTCGGCAAAATTAGCAAAGAGCCGGTCCGTATCCCGGCCCATGGAGTCGTCAACGGCAAGACAGCCGCCGGAATGCAGAGCAAAAAAGCGTTCGAACAATCCTCCAAAACTATGATGCCATGGCAGATAGCACAGAAAACGCATTCCTGCTTCGGGCTTCCAGAGGACTTTCAGAGCCGCCTGCTGGCTGAGAATATTGCGGTGTGTGAGCATCACGCCCTTGGGAAAACGGGTTGTCCCTGACGTGTACATGATAAGACAGGTAGTTTCCGGCGCAATATGACGATAGGTTTTTTCCAGGGTGTCAAGGGCACCCGGTGCAGGCTTTACCTTTGTCATTACATCATCATAAAAAGCAGTATTCCCGGCATTTGTCCGGTTTTCGTCACGGTCCGCCCCGGAACCCAACACGAGGACCGGTTTGTTTTCAACGGGCAGGGATTCCAGCTGCCCGTCATCAGCAATGATGAGCATACTGATGTCGGAAAAGTCCAGCAGGTCCCCCATCATTTCCACAGGATATTTGAAGAAGATGGGTACGCTGACAAAACCTGAGGCCATGATGGCCAGTTCCACAACGAGGCGTTGGTAATTATTCCCGCTGATCACACCGATGTGATCTCCTGCCTGAAGACCCGTTTCTCCGAGATACAGACTGAATTTGAAAATGTCATCCGTAAGCTCCAGCCAGGAATAATATTGAAAAATTCCCTTTTCCCGCTGGGCAAAGGCGGGCTGTTTACCGCATTTTCGACGATTTTCCAGCAGCATCGTCCCGATATTTACCGTCACCTCACCGAGAGGAATTTTTGATACAAGATAAGATCCGTCAGACATGGTATGATCTCCGGTTTACGGGTCAGGCGACCTGATCTCTCAGTTTGACGTGACGAAAAGCACCCCAGATAGCGGCTCCCACTGCTCCGGCGTAGGCGGAGAGTTCGTGAATGCAGAAACGTATCTCCATTTTTTCCTGATCCGCCAGTTCCTGCAACGCCGCCACGAAGCCATTATTGGCAGCCAGACCGCCGGTTAGGATCACCTGACCTTCGGCGTTGAGGGCCCTGAGCAGATTGATCAGTCTGCGACCCATGGAGAGGTGAATGCCCTTTAAAATGTCTGCGGCGGATATACCCCGGCTGACCATGTTGATCACGTCCGTCTCAGCCAGCACAGCGCAGATCCCGGATACCATTTCCGGTGTCGTGGCCTGCAGGGATAAGTTCCCTACATCTTCCAGCGGTATACCCAAATACCGGGAAATATTCTCGAGAAACTGACCGGAGCCGGATGCGCACTGCGAGGTCATGCGATAGCCCAGAACCTTGGAGCGTTCATCCACCGTGAAGGCCTTGGCGTGCAGAGCACCCACATCCAGAACCGCCCGGGCATCCGGGTTAAGGAACAGAGCACCCCGTGAGTGAGCGGTCATGGAATAAAAATGACCCCTGCGAAAATCCACCATGTCTCCCTCCCCTGTTGAGGCGATATAGGCGATGTCACCCTCGGACAGCTTGGCCTGCCGCAGCACGAGCTCGAAAGACTGCCGGATCACCTGTTTGGCGTCCCGTTTCCTGATCTTGTTCAGATCGGTTGCCAACAACTTGGGGGTTTTGCCGTTTGTATCGAACTCCATTGCCACCGACTTGATGGAGTTGGAGCCAACATCGATTCCCACTGTAAATAAATTATCTAACCACATAACTATTCCCTGTTGTTTGAGTCTTAACTGCGGGCAAAGAGTGCCGCACCGCAGGCCCCTGTAAAAATGCTGTCGGGACTGATATTGATCTTGAGTTTACCGTAATTTTCATCAACCAGTTTTCTAAGCGCCTTGGTAGCGGCCCGGTTTTTTGCCACCCCACCGGTAAAGGTGAATTCATTTCTCACACCGCCGCTCCTGGCCAGCAGTGACATTGCTCTGAGAATAATCGCCCGATGCAGGCCCGCCAGGATATCTTCCCGCTTCTCTCCCAGAGATAACCGCTGCCGTAATTCTGCGCCGGCAAAGACGGTGCAGGTTGAATTGATGCGGACTACTTTGGTGGCTTTCAGCGCCGTGGGGCCAAGTTCGTGTACTCCCATGTTCATCTCATCAGCAACGTAGCCCAGATAACGTCCGCAGCCGGCGGCACAGCGGTCATTCATCTGAAAATTTTTCACGATACCCTGGGCATCCACCTGAATTGCCTTGGTGTCCTGCCCGCCGATATCCAGTACCGTGCGGGTCTTGGGAAACATGTAATGAGCGCCGAGACCGTGACAGAGGATTTCAGACCGGATCTGAGACTTTTCAAAGGGCAGCCGCTGCCGGCCATAGCCCGTACCCACCTTGCTTTTAATGTTGAAGACCTGCTGCGAGGCGGTTTTTACCGCAGCATGAATTTTGTCAGCAAAGGGCGCAAAATCCGGCAGATCCTTGATTTGACGATAGGCAAAATCAATATTTTCCTGAAAGGCCCGGGCGAAGCTCACGGATTCCACACGGATGATTCCCTTGTCGAAGACACCGATGAGACGCTCAAATGAGATCTTTTCCATATGTTCGCGGATCTGTTCCTGGGCAAGTTCCATAAACTGACCCGTGGCAATATCCCTGAAAAAATCACTCTTCATCACTGCTCCGGGTTGAAAGAGTGCGGTTGTTGCCTCCTCCATGCCGGTAAATATCTTTCCGGTGATCTCACGGTACAATGACGCCGCCAGCGGGTCCTGCCAGGAGTCGATGTCTTTAAAACAGATCTCTCTCAAAGCGTCAAGCTGGGCCTTGTGCTCCGCCAGCTTGTATTTGCTGAGGATCCAGGCCATAATATCGGCAGATTTACCCTTGCATTGCGGATCAGAGCATATATCTTTTTCAAGCATGGCAAAACGGGAATTGTTTTCCGCCTCCTCTTCAGCAATTTCACAGGCAAGATGGTAGTTGCTGCGTGAGTTGGTAATACCCCGGCCTAATAAATTTCCGTCCGGGTCCATATAAATGGCTTTGCTGGTGGTCGAGCCCAGATCAATGCCGATATAACAATCCATATTGCATCCTTTGTAAAGTTTGTGAATTCTCATTGACTCCAACCGGGGAATGGCATTTTCTCAGGCAGCCCCGTTGACACCATGTGCAGGCCGCACCGAGGGGGGTATTAAGGATGGCAGTCAATTTACCGAAGCCTCCTGTATTCTCGAATCCAGCATTTGAAAATAGGACTCCAACCGGTTTTTGATATTCGCAGCGCTGAAGTAACGCGGGTCCACCAGATCCGATTCGATAAATCCGCCGGGCTTTCCCGTACGGTCTTCCAGTTCTCTCAAAATGAGCAGCTGTCCGGCTGAGAATGAATTGCAGCTCTTGATGGAGTTGATCAGAAATCCGTCGGCGCTATAGTCCCGGATATATTTCTCCAGCAAATCGATCCGGGACGGCAGATTCAGATTTGTGTAACAACCCAGACAGTATTTGGCCAGGGATTCAAAAGGTTCTGCGGAATTATGCCGAAAACCGGTGTCGTAAATCCCGCCTACTTTTGTGTAAGAGGAGGCTACCACAACGGCGGATTCTTCGTGAAACATTTTCCAGAATTCCCTGAAGCTGGTCCAGTTTGGGGGTCCCTCCACCACCAGCCGGTATTTCTCCTCATTCAGAGGTCCTTCCGGAGTGATGGGACCCTGACCCTTTTTCAGGCGATCTTCCACCTCACTGCGCAGGACCCGGTAATATTCTTCGCAGGTCTCAAGGCCTCTGAAGGCCGTAAAGATCGGGCCGATGTAATAGACACCGCCGAAATAGGCATCAATAGGAGAGGGTTTGTGTCGGGCCGACTCGAGAATTTCAACCAGATCGGACTCTGCCCTGGCAGAAGAATCCAGCAGCCTGCGTAATTTTTCCTCATCGAGCTTATTCCCGGATATCTTTTCCATCACCGGCACGACTTCTTCCCGCAATTGCTTCGCCACATAGGCGGTCATTTCCGGTGTAATTTCACCATCCCCCTGATAGGGCACCTGTAATACAACCACGGGGCAGTCATATTCCTGCCGCAGAATTTCGAACCATTTGAGAAAAGTAAAACAACCCGTATAACTTAGCAGCAACAGATCGGGTTCCGGAAGTTTTTCTCCCGTGGGGCCGATATTCCCGCTCTTCAACATGCCCACATCACATTTCACATAAGTGCAGACATCCTCCGAATGACCGTATTTCTCTGCTTCCCTGATGTAGCCGGCACTCTTCTTCCGCATGGCGGACTGCAGGGCATTGATCTCGGGATGCACCGGGAGCATATCAAATGCCCTGATGAGTTCATTCAGGTTTCCCGGTACAAAAGTGTAAACAACCTTTTTATTGTCGGCATGGGCCGTACTTAACTTTTTAAAATGATTGGCGATCATCACTTTCTGCAGCAGCATGCTGCGTTCTTTCTGAACCTTGCCCGACGATGAATTGCCCATTAGACGCTCCCCCACAATTTTATTGAATCTGCGAATGTACCGGTTTGCTCTTTGATCACCTGAAACTGCCCCGAACTCTCGGAATATTTAAAAGAGGTATAAGGGATATCGGCCCGCTTCAGAGCTTCCTGCTGCATGGGCCGTTCCAGCAGAGCGGGGTCGCAGAAACTCGGAGCGGCAAAGATCACCCCTTCCGCCCGTGTCTTTTCTACAAGATCGATGAGATAGGAACCTTTTGCCCCGTCTTCTTCATACCGGGAAGCAGTTTTTACCGTATCTTTCAGATAGGCGGCCGCCAGGTTTTCCAGCGGGTCTCCCTCAGTTGCAACTGCTTTCAAAAGATACCGCGCTCCCAGCACCCAGTCATCTTCCACAATGAAGCATCCGCTGTTTTCCAGCGCCCTGATGAGCGCCAGGGGCGGCTGTTCACAAAAAACACCGCTGAGGACCACTCTGATATTGTCCCGTTCGGGTCTTTTTTCACTCCGGACGGCACCGAGATAGTCCCGCACCATTGCGGTGTGTTCTGAGACTTCCAGAATGTTGGAAGCCCGCATGATCAAATAGAGCTCGTAGGTGGGAACGAGATGTGGGTCTGCGCTTCGCAGATCGTACAGTTCCCGGATGACGGCGCGATTTTCGTTGTACAACCTGACAGACTGCCTCAGCTGGTCCTGTGTAACCTTTGCACCTGACAGGGTGGCCATATCTTTCAGCAGGATAATGAGTTCCTGATGATAGTATTCTCCGCCGACTTCCGGTCTGAAATTCTGAGGAAAATCCATATAGCGGGCATATTTCTCCGGGAACATCAGTTTCCACATACCGCTGAGGTTGCGGATCACATCGCAAATCGCCGGGAACAGCATGCCGTCGAAACAGTCCAGACGGTTACTGATGGCCATTTCAATGGTTGAACGGGGGATCTGGCAGATATAGGATTGGAAATAGGCGTCCCCTTTGATGATCTCCAGCAGATCACCGGCACCCATCAGGCCCACCGGCAGCATTCCCGCTGCATGAACGATTTCTCTGGGAACGTAGATGGGCATGAACCCCACGGCTTTACCGGCATGCGTTTGCTTCCAGTTTTTCACATACGAAAAATCGAGGTCGTTGTAAAGCCTCTCGCACGTTTCGATTATTTGCGTTACAGTTGAATTGGTATTATTCATTTTTCCATTTCGGGCTTCGTTTTTCGAGAAATGCCGTCAGCCCTTCAAGGGCATCCTGCGTTGACATCAGCTCTTTCAGATACAGGGTTTCGAGCTTTTGAATATAGTCCTCATACCTGCCCACCGACAATGTTTTAACGGCCTTATTGGTTATACGCAGGGCCGCTGCACTTTTGGGCAGGATGGAGGTCTCAATAAATTTTCCCAGGTCGGCCCCCAGGCTGTCTGCCGGACTCAGAACATTGATGACATTCTTTTCCAGCAACCTGTCGCCGCTGAACATTTCGCCCGTGAGGATCATCTCTGCGGCGAAGGCCTCTCCGCAACGACCGGGGAGCAGAATACATGCCGGAGGAGGGAAAACTCCTAGAGTGATCTCCGGAACGGCAAATTTAGCGGTGTCGTCGGCAAAAATGAAGCTGCAGGCCAGCACCAGTTCAAATCCGCCGCCCAGGCAGCAACCGGTCACTCTGGCGAGTGTTGGAATTTCACAGGCCAGAAGTTCCCCGATAAAACGGTGAAACTCCGGAAGCATCTTCTCAACCTTCCCCGGCAAATGCTCAGGAACACTGGCACCAAAACTAAAATGTTTGCCCTCACCGGTGAAAAGGAGCAATTTTTTCCCGGGCAGTCCCTGATGCTCCCGCAGAACAGTACGCAGCTCGGCGATCATGTCCTTTGAGATCACATTCGCCGGCGCCGGTTTGAGGATGATCTCGGAGACCTGTCCCTCGTATCTTTCGTGAAGTTCAATGTATTGATATTCCATTTATTCTCTTTTTGTCAGGTCCCGGCTTTACCGTGGGATCAGTTCTTCAATCAATTCGGCTGTCCAGGGACGCCCTTTGGCCAGCTCACGCCTGAGCTGTATAAAATCGATCTCCCGTTTGCCTTTGGGTCCTTCGTTAAAGGCTCTGAAGCCGAGTTTTGCTTCGGTCATCATATTCAGTGCCAGCCAGGAACGATTGGTCTCTGAGTTCTTCTGCCAATGTTCAAGCTTCTTTTTCCGGATAGACTCAAGGGTTTTCGTCAGACATTCGGGCATCGTCAGGGCCAGTTCAAAAGCCATCTGATCAACCGCCTTGTCCAGGGCACTCAAATCCGTACTGCACTCTGCAACAATCTCTTTCGCTCGCGTCTTTTCCTCACCGGTTTTATAGCTGCCATAGGCCGGATTTCCCCAATCATCGAAAGGTTCGGTGCTGACAAAAGGATTGGAGATATATTCGCCCTGCTTATTTTTAAGGACCGGTACAATTTTATTGATGAGACCGAGAGATACGGAATAATGGGCCGACCAGTGTTGACACAACGTGAGGGACTCCACCGCTTTGGACATGCCGATAAACAGATGCAGGAAGTCCGTGGAGCCGCCTTCCGGCGCAGAACCGTGCTTGGGGCCGGACTGTCCAAAACGCGCCAGGTCCGAGGCGATGCTGAAATCACAGGCCATGCCGATTTCCTGACCTCCGGCGATGCGCATGCCGTTCACACGGTTGATCACGGGCTTGTCACAGGTTAGAATATTGGTGACCATGTCATTGAACAAACGCATGTACTGTTTATATTCCTGAGGATTACCTGCATAATATTCGGCATATTCTTTGGTGTTTCCGCCGGTACAGAAGGCCTTGTCACCCACAGCGGTGAAGACGACCGCCACGGCCGACCGGTCGCACGAGGCAGCCCTGAAGGCCAGGATAATCTCTTTGACGGCGGCGGTGGTGTAGGAATTGAACTGCTGCGGGTTATTTAAAAAGATCCAGTGATTGCACAACCCTTCAACCGGATTGCCGGCAAAATCGAGCAGAGGACGTTTTTCAACGATAATTTCTTTGTAATCAAAGTCATCTACCAAAGTATGATTTCTTAAGTCACCCATATTTACTCCTGAAATGTTAATTAATGTTTATGTTCAGCCCACTCCCGTGGGAAAGGGATGAGAATACTCCCGATTTTCATGGCTGAAAGATCACCCTCCGCCCAAGTTTGTGGGCTCGTGCCAGTTCTATCGTTTCATTAATTGATGACAGAGGTCTCATCTCGATATTGTCCTTTAAATTTATTCCCCCTGTCAGCACCTGCCGCACCACTTCGGGATAATGGGCCGGTCGGCAGCCCCAGTTGCCGAAAACCGTTGCGTCAAAGGCCATGATATTACTCAGTCTCAGGGTGAGTTTCTCCATGGTGAAACCTACAATCCCCAGAGTGCCGGCAAAGGAAAGCAGGGCAAAAGCAACGGTTTGTCCCTGAGCGGTCCCGCTGGTTTCAAAGATCTTCCACTGCAGAGGCGGCAGACTGTGCGCTTTCACCAGACCCCGGATCTGTTTTTTAACTTCATGGGGCTGCAGTTCCCGGGAATTGAGAATATGGTCAGCCCCCTGCTGTCGGGCGGTTTCCAGTTTGTCATCATCAATATCGAGGGCAATGACCACCGCTCCTGCATTGTGGGCATGCTGAACCATGTAGATCCCGATCCCGCCAACGCCGATCACGATGGCCAGGTCACCGGTTTGGAGTCCGCTTTTTACAAGTGATTGGTAAGGCGTGGTTACGGCATCAGCGATGACCGAAAGTTCTGCTGTCCGAAATTCTCCCAGATCCTCCGGCAGTTCACAGAGAAAACGTGAGGGAACCCGGATATGACTTGCAAAACCGCCGTTGAAATCATTTCCCGGCATTTTCTGATATTGGCAGATATTATCCCGCTCAGCTTTGCAGAGCTCGCAGTCACCGCAGGGCAGAACAGCCGGGATCAGAACCTTCTTCCCTGCCCAATGCTCCGCTTTCGCCCCTGCGACAAGCACCTCCCCGCTGATCTCATGCCCGAGAACCAGGGGTAATTCATGGCGCGTCTGCACAGCCCCGGAGAGAAATCCCAAATCTGTGTGACAGAGACCGCAACCGGCTATTTTTACGATGACCTCTCCCGGATCGATGCTCTCCAGGGCAAACTCCCGGCGCTCCAGCGGGGCGCCAGGGGCGGTATAAAAATAACCGTAAGCCTTAATTTTTTCCATTTTCCGTTCCTTTTAAATTTATCCCTAAATAGTTTGAATTCTCCAACTCCTAATCCTCCCCGGTACTACCACGGTGCAGCAGCACGCAGCCGTAAGCGGCCAGAAACTGAGAATGTGCGGGGTTTTCCGTAGCTGGCCAGAGTTTCTTGAACAAACTGACGATCATGGGGTGATATTCGGGAATGCCCCCGGTGACTACCAGTGTATTTTGCAGCGGAGCCATTTCCTCGCAGCGCTTGATGATGGACCGATAAATCCCCAATACGATATCCGGCAGGGGTGCCCCCTCCTTGATGAGACCGATGATCTCCGACACTGCAAACACGGTGCAGAAGCTGTTAATTTCCGTCGCCTGGGTGGACTGGAGGGCAAACTCATTAAATTTCTCAGGAGGTACATTCAATCTGAACGCTATCTCTTCCAGGAAGGCGCCGGTCCCGGCAGCACATTTGCGGTTGAGTTTGAATTTTTCGACGATACCTGTATCGGAGATACGGATATACTTTGTATCCTGGCCCCCGATATCGATGACCTCGGTTTTTTGGGGATAGTAGTCATAAACGGCCCGGGCCAGAGCGATGATCTCAGACATGGCCGTAAAGGGAATATCCACCTGTTCACGCCCGTAGCCGCAGGTATAGATCGGATATTCTATAGCATGTCCCCGGGAAAAATGATCAATGATCTGCTGTGAGACGGACTTAAAATCATAACCCGTCTTCAGCGCCAGACGGTCGCAGACGGTATTGTCCTGATCCACCAGAACACCCTTTGTGTAGGACGATCCCAAGTCTAAACCGACGTAATACACTTATTTGTCCATGGCAATTTGCTGCAGGAAAGTTTCGATGGCGATAATGCCCTGCTCTCGGCTGAAACAACGGCTGTCATTCAGATCACCGCTGATCTCAAGATAGGGAACCCCGGTCAGATCGTGCAGCCGTACCTGTAAACCGTGCTGATTGTTGGTGTTCCGCGGACAGGTTTTCGCATCGTGATAGATAATGCCGTCTATGGAAAACCGGTCCAGGTGTTCGGCCAGTAATTGCTGTTTGACGCTGTCCGACCGGACGATGAAGAGTTTTGTATAAGCCAGAGCAGAGGACTCAAAGGGATGATCCGGATCGAGGTCGTCAAAGATCCAGCTGTTGCAGTAGGTGGAAGCCACCACGCAGGCATCGAGCCGGGCAAACAGCTTGGCCAACAGGCTGAGATTGTACCAGAGGGGCATCCCCTCCCAGTAGATACGGAATTGCTCCTTTGCTACTGCACCTACACCGTCCTTCAGGCGCTCTTTCAGTTCAGACAGAAGCAATTGATAATATTCAAGGGCATAGGATGTCCCGCGCATGACGACTATGGGACCCATGTGAATGGACGCATCAAAAAAATTGATGGGAGCCGGGCGGTGAACGGCCGTCTCAAGAACTTCTTTCCACAATTCACAGGCATCCCGGGAAAGGCCGACGGCAGCCTTAAACCTTTCGGGAACAAATTTCCGTCCGCTGACGGTTTCCAGCACAGGAACCAGTTGACGGTACTGGTCGGAAATGTACTTCACAGTACCAGGGGAAACTTCACCAAGGTTCAGGGGAGTGTTGATTCCCACAATGGGCACTTTGAAATGATCTGCATAAAATTTGAACCAGTCAACTACTTCCCGGCACTGATTGGTATTATAGACCAGAATGTCCGGGCGCGGAACAGAATCGAGTCCCATTTTTTTAAGGGGCGTTTCCCCTTTTAAAAAGGCACCGATATCGCTGGTAAGATACGAGCAGATATCCGGCGAATATCCGTTCGCCACTGATACCGGAATGTACTGATTGGCCTTTTTAGAGGCCCCGATCATCGCGGCGTGGTTTTCCGGGAAATAGACCTCAAAGTCCATGGCATACAGCAGTTCCGCCGGCCCGACGCTTGAACACCATGCAACCCGTTGCTCCCCGGAATCCTGTGCATTCTTCAGGCGCTGATAGTAATCGCCCATGACCTGTCTCAGCGTCTCCGCCGCTTTGAGTTTGCGGATGAGGGGTTTATCCGGCATCGGAAGCCCCGTTAAGACCGTCCCGATGGATCAGCAAGCCCTTCATAATTGTACATAGGATCCGGTTATACTCACAGGGAACGCCATGCCTGTCGGCATATTCCTGAATCTTGAGGTTCATTGAAGCCAGTTCCAGGGGACGGCCGGCTTCAAAATCCAACGACATGGATGTTTTATGATCTCCGGCACGGACGAAATAATGAATGGCCTTGGCTGCAAAATGATCTTTGAAAACATAACCTTCCATTTTGGCAACCTCCCTGAATTCTTCCAGCAGTGTGAGGATGATCTCTCTGAGTTCAGGATGGGTGATGATATTGCCCATGGTGAGTCCGGTGATCACTGAAATCGGCATGATCACGGCATTCAGTATGGTCTTGCGCCAGGCTTTTTTCCGGATCACCTTTGTATATTTGGTTCTCAATCCGGCTTCCGTAAGCAGGGCGCTGACGTTCTTTGCCTTCTCCCGGGCCTCAGGTACCAAATGCCCCACGAAATTCGGTGGATTGAAAAATGTCATGGTGACCACTCCGGGCCGGGTTACCATGCCGGCGTAATTGATGACCCCTCTGAGAATATTTTCCCGGGGCAGAAAACCAGCCAGGATTTCTTCATTGTCAATACCATTTTCAAACAGAACATACGTGGCCCCCTCCAGCTTCAGACTTTGCAGTTCACGGGCCGTACCCGCCAGATCGATGGATTTTACGCAAAGAAAAATTTGGTCAAAAGTAAGCTTTTTAAGCTCATGAATAGCCGTATGACCATATTCGACCCTGGCGTAATTGTCGCTTGCACCCACAATTTGCAGTCCGGATTCCCGGATAGCTTTGATATAATCCGGTCGAACATCCACCACATGGACCGCATGTCCGGCATTGATCAGATGAACGGCCAGGACCGAGCCGACGGGTCCCGCACCGATGACGCAGATTCGGGGCTGCTTCATTTTTCA
>JAADGM010000058.1 GCA_013152375.1 FCB group bacterium
ATATACCCAATTAATAGCCCGGAGGGTTCGCGAACATCGCGTTTATTCAGAGATTTATCCTCATAATTGCACCGCTTCTGATTTAAAACTGAAAAATATTAAAGCTCTGATCCTCTCAGGAGGCCCTTCAAGCGTATACCAGGAAAATGCCCCGCAGCTGGATTCGGCAATCTTCGATTTGGAGGTTCCCATCCTCGGTATCTGCTATGGATTGCAGCTGCTCATTCAGAGTACGGGCGGAAATGTAAAATCCACAGGGCGGGGTGAATATGGTTTTGCCCAACTTTGCAAGTCTGCGGAAAGTCCCTTGCTGGATTCATTGCCGGATAAAACCCAGGTATGGATGAGCCATGGAGATGAGATCCGTCACTATTCACAGGATTGGAATGTCATAGGGCGTTCATCGAATGGCGTCGTCGCAGCCGTATCACATAAAACCAGACCTTTCTATGGTGTCCAGTTTCATCCCGAAGTATCTCATACGGTAGAGGGTAAAGCGATGCTGATGAATTTTTTGTTCAATATCTCACATTGTATACCCAACTGGACACCTGCTGATTTTATTCAGGAAGCAATTGAGGATATTCGTGGGACAGTGGGTGACAAACAGGTTATTTGCGGGCTGAGTGGTGGCGTTGATTCATCGGTATTGGGGACTCTCATGCACAGGGCAGTGAGGGAAAGATCCACCTGTATTTTTATCGATAACGGACTTTTGCGGAAGAATGAATCCCGTCAGGTCATGACGACCTTGCGTGAAGGACTCGGTCTGCAGATCGAATTGCACGATCACAGTGAAAAATTTCTGTCGGGATTGCAGGGTGTCACGGATCCGGAACAAAAACGTAAACTTATTGGGAAACAGTTCATCCGTTCTTTCGAGGAGATTACGAGCTCGCGGGATAAAGTGGAATTTCTGGCACAGGGGACGCTTTACCCGGATGTGATCGAATCCGGTGGAATAGGGAATGGTCCCGCCGCAGTCATCAAATCACATCATAATGTTGGCGGATTACCCGAAGATATGAACTTAAAGCTGATTGAGCCGCTGCGTGATCTGTTTAAGGATGAGGTCCGAAATGTGGGTCGGGAACTTGGACTTTCGGAATTCATACTCGACCGGCATCCGTTTCCAGGACCGGGATTGGCCGTGAGGGTTATGGGCGAAATTACCGAGGAACGACTCAGTGTTCTCCGGGAGGCAGACCATATTTACCTGGAAGTTCTCAAGGAAACCGGTGAATATAAAAATATTTGGCAGGCCTTTGCAGTTTATGTGCCCGTAAAAACAGTAGGTGTTATGGGGGATGAAAGAACCTATGAGAGTATTATTGCTTTGAGAGCCGTCACCAGCCTGGATGGTATGACAGCCGATTGGTACAATATGCCCCATGAAGTTCTGAATCTCTGCTCAAGTCGAATCATCAACGAGGTCAAGGGCGTGAATCGCGTAGTTTACGATATCACCTCAAAACCACCCGGGACCATTGAATGGGAATAAATATCAAAAATAGGTAGGTATTATGTGTGGAATAGTTGGATACATAGGATATAGGTCCGCATCGGAGATTCTTATCAAGGGTCTTCAGCGATTGGAATATCGCGGCTATGATTCTGCCGGGATTGCCGCCTTTGAAAATGGCAAACCCTATTTGATGAAATGTGCAGGGAAGGTTTCTGATCTGGTGAAGAAACTCAATAATCATATTTGCACCAGCAATGTGGGAATCGGGCATACGCGTTGGGCAACTCACGGGATCCCTTCGGATATTAATGCACATCCGCATGTCTCAAATGATGGAAAATTTATCATCATCCACAACGGGATCATTGAAAATCACGAATCCATTCGAAAACTGCTGGAATCCAAGGGATTTCATTTTGAATCTGATACTGACACTGAGGTATTGGTTCAGTTGATCAGCTATTTATATAAGAAAGATGGGAATGATTTTGCCGGGGCAGTTCGACATGCTCTAAGCCAGGTCGTAGGGGCCTATGGAATTGTGGTAATGTGTACAGATGTTCCGGATATGCTGGTGGCAGCCCGCTTCGGCAGCCCGCTTGTCCTGGGCATTGGTGAGGATGAGATTATCGTTGCTTCTGATAGTTCCCCCATCATCGAATACACCCGAAAGATCATCTATATTGATGAGGGTGAAATGGCCTGCCTTCGGAGAGATGATTTTGAGGTTAGAAATATTCTTGAAAATAAGCTGGTGAATAAAAATGTGCAGCATATTGAGTATTCTCTGGATCAGATCGAAAAGGGCGGTTATCCCCATTTCATGCTAAAAGAGATTTACGAGCAGGGAGATTCAATCTGGGCTGCCACACGGGGGAGAATAGATTTTAAAAATAAAACTGTTAAGTTGGGTGGAATTCAGGATATGCTGGGGCGCATACTGGATGCTCATCAGATTTACATTACAGCCTGTGGTACTTCCTGGCATGCTTCTCTCATCGGCAGCTATGCTATTGAAGAACTTGTCGGGATACCCGTAAAAGTCGAATACGCTTCAGAATTGCGCTATCGGGAAACTCCTGTTAATCACAAATCCATCGTGATTGCCGTGAGCCAGTCCGGAGAGACTGCGGATACCCTTGCAGCCATTCGTCTGGCCAAACAAAAAGGAGCCCTGACACTCGGTGTTGTCAATGTTGTTGGCAGCTCGATTGCCAGGGAAACCGACTGCGGCGTTTACATTCATGCCGGACCGGAAATTGGTGTAGCTTCCACAAAGGCCTTTACGTCACAGGTGGTCGTTCTCAACTTAATTGCAGTTTTGCTGGCTCAGAGCAAAGATCTGAATCTCCCGCAAAGGGAAAGGATGATCGATGATTTTGAGCAGATACAAAAAAAGGTAACCCGCATTTTAGAGTTGTCAGAAAGTATTAAATCTGTCGCCGCTGATTTTTACGATACTACCGGATTCCTTTATCTCGGCCGGGGTTTCCAATTTCCGGTTGCCCTCGAGGGAGCTCTCAAGCTGAAAGAGATTTCGTATATTCATGCGGAAGGCTACCCAGCCGCCGAAATGAAACATGGTCCCATCGCTCTCATCGATGAGAATATGCCGGTAGTGTTCATCGTCACGGAAACAGGGTTCGACAAAATCATCTCAAATATTCAACAGGTTCGGGCAAGGAACGGAAGGATTATCATCATTACGACCACATCGGCACCCGAACTTCATAAATATTCTGACCATATCATTCGTATCCCGCACATTCATAAATTCCTGGCGCCCCTGCTGACGACAATCCCGCTCCAATTATTGGCTTATCACAGTGCCGTCCTGAAGGGCTGCAATGTAGATCAACCCAGAAATCTGGCAAAGAGCGTCACGGTTGAATAAGCCTTTTCTTGATTTCAGCGATGTTTTCGCAAATCGCATCCGTGCCGTGATGACCGGGAACCAAACGCGAGCTTTCAGCAGTTCACTGGAAGAAGCCCGACAGGAAGCGGCTACACTCTGTCGCTTACAGACAGACCGGATTGCATTTCCGCTGCAGACCCACTCAGACATTGTCAAATGGGTTTCCCATTCAGGTATATTTGCAGATGCTGATGGCTTGATCACCCAATCGGCAAAGGTAGTACTTTCATTACAGGTAGCAGATTGTGTGCCGGTTTTCATTTACGATCGACGAAAAAATACACGCGGTTTGATCCATGCCGGCTGGCGGGGAACTACCGGGTCAATTACAGCGCGGGCAATTAACTATTTCATCGATAAAGGTACGGATGTACACGATCTGATTGTGTATTTGGGGCCTGCCATCTGTAGGGACCACTATGAAGTTGGGGCGGAAGTGGCCCAGTTATTTCATAAAAGCAGTCTGAAAAAAAGCAGTTCCCGTTTCTACGCTGACCTAAGAAGTGAGCTGACACTTAAATTGTTAGAGCTGGGTCTTCCGGCAAACAATATCCATGTTTCCGATCTCTGCACTTATGAAGAGCCGAAGTGCTGCAGCTATCGCCGGGACGGGAAAACGGCAGGCAGAATGTTTGCCTTTATGGAGGATGCCTGATGACTCTGATTCAGGGTATTGTATTGGGAATTGTTCAGGCCTTGACGGAGTTCCTGCCCGTCAGCAGTTCGGGGCACCTGGTTCTCGCTGAACATTTTCTAAAAATCCATACTCCCGGGATTGCCATGGAAGTTGTGCTGCATCTGGGGACCTTAATAAGCATATTGGTTTTCTACTTCTCCGAGTTGAAAAAGCTGGCCATTGATTTTTTTACCAACAGAGATCCTGTCGGCAGGCAAATGGTGTGGGGGCTGCTGATTGCCACGATCCCCGCTGTCATCGTAGGATTGGGGTTTGAAGACCAGATAGATGCTTTCTTTTCCAATGCCGTGCTGGTATCCGTTGCCATGATATTCACCGGTTTTGTTTTGTTCAGCACGAGATTTATTAAGCATAAGGGCAGAGACGATGTTTTAATAATATCCGCTCTGCTGATCGGAGTAGCTCAAGCCGTGGCAATCGTCCCCGGGATCTCGAGATCGGGGATGACCATCTCCGTTGCACTGATCCTTGGGATTTCAAATATCACAGCTGCGCGGTTTTCTTTTATCCTGGCCATCCCCGCTCTCCTGGGGGCTGGTATTCTGAAGTTGAATGAGGCGTTGCAGCTTACAACAAATGTCTCAACAGGAGCGATTATCGGCGGGTTCCTCTCCTCTGCTATTGTAGGATATCTGGTTATAGGCCTTCTGATCAGACTTATTTCGAAAGACAAATTCTGGTTATTTTCAATATATTGTTGGACGATTGGTCTCATTAGTCTGTTAATAACGGTAGCGTAAAATGGCAGCAGCATTATCGGCCGGCAGGGTCATCCGAAAAGTACAAAAGCATGAAATCGCCCCGGTTTATTTTTTGAATGGGAACGATGACTATTTACAGGATTTCTTCATAGAAGAGTTGGAAAAGGTCTTTTTAAAAGACGGTGGTTATAAAACATTTATATCACTGGACGATGATAATGAACAGGACTTGCTGAGGGAACTTTCTGCATTTTCTCTCTTTGAAGAAAAACGAATTATTGTGGTGCGCCAGATCAGGAAATTGACTAACAAGGGAAAAGATGAAATGCTGAGCTACATTAGCTCTCCGAATCCGTCAAATTGTCTGTTGCTCATCAGCGGAGAGGAGATAGGGAAAAATAAATTTCTGGCTTCCCTGAAACAGCATTCGGTTCACGTAGATGTCACCTCTCCCGATGGACAAAAATTCCGGGAATGGGCGGGTTATATTGCAAATCGGAAATCCATTAGAATTAACCCTGAAGCATTAGACCTGTTAATCGATCTGCAGGGGGATTCATTATCAAAAATTTTTAATGAAGTTGAAAAATTATCATTACTGCTGGGAGAAACCGGGGTTATTGATAGATCCATAATTGAATCAACTGCCATCCACCAAAGGCAGTTTAATAT
>JAADGM010000048.1:0-334 GCA_013152375.1 FCB group bacterium
GGATCGCCGGTGACGGGGTTGATGAACGGAGTTCCGTCATGCTGGTATCCGGTCATATAATTGTAGGCTTCATTTGAATTAGTGGGGTCGGAGTAAATATCGTCTCCGTTTATGTATTTTATAAAAGAGGTCATGCCTAAATTTCGGTACCCGGGATGAACCGTTCCAAAAGCCAATGCCGTATCCCCTACGGATTCCACCATGGGACCCTGCAGCAGAATTCTACCGATTGCCGGTGGATTGTATCCATAATCATCGTCCGCACCGTCGTTATAGCAATACGCCAGACTCAGGGTGGTGTCGCACCCCACAAAATCATCACCGGCATACCCCA
>JAADGM010000048.1:384-5758 GCA_013152375.1 FCB group bacterium
TCTATGGCCTGATCGCTCATGTTTTTATACAACACTTTCGTGAAAATTATATTCTGAAGTGAGACATCTCCGAAGAGGCCATAATACCCCCATTGCAGCACAGAGACCTCCAGGTCCAGCGGAGCAGTTCCGAATATATTGTAATGAGTGCCTGCATCGCCGTCGTTCATCACATACCAGATCATAAAGTCACCGTGCATTTCCGGAAGGTCGCCGTCATCGATGTTGTACACTCCATCGTTATTGGCGTCAATCCATGGTGCGCCTTCGTCCCACGGCCAGTCTATCACGTCCGGTGAGCCCCATGGGTTATCCAGATCGGATTCCGTAACATTGTAAATTCTGTAAATCTCATTTAACGGGTCTGAGCCCAGCGATCCCGGGACAAATTCCGGACCATATTCTGCCACGGCTGTTCGGATCTCGCCGTTCACAGTACCGGCAAACCAGATTCCGGATGCAAAGTCAATATATTTATCCGTACCCACAGGCCACTCCATCCCGGAATGCCCGGATAATCTGTGAGATACAAGCATCCCGTTATTCTCCATATCGACGGAGATTGCATTAAAGATATAATTACCACTATCAAATGTACGCGTCAGGTTTAAGTTGTCGGCAGGGCCGGTGAAGGAAAGAGTCATACTGGCTGTAAATAATAAGATCATCACAATTAAAACATTTTTATTCATTATCTTTGCTCCTTATTATCAATAAAATAATTTTCTATGAGGGAAACGGTATCTTCTGTGTTTAATAACATACTATCAGCATCTCAACCTTCCATATCCTGAAAAAAGTTCTATCAAGTTGAATGATGGGCCTGACAGGAGTATTTCAATCCTGTTACAAAGGCATAATTGAAAAGCATTTTATTCCCTCGTGAGTCCAGTTTTTCCGGCGCATCAGCCACCCACAATCATGTTTAAGATCAGAACAATATCCAGAATATTCAGCTCACCGTCAGCATTCAGGTCGGCTGTGCACTGCTGGGTGTCATCAGGTATCTGCTGACCCAGGATGAAATTGACTATAGTGACGATATCCAGGATATCCAGACTGCCATCGGAGTTCACATCGCCGTTTGGGAGACAGTCATCATCCACGATCGGCGCCCCGAGCGTCCCGTCGGAACGCAGACAATGCGCCTGTATCTCTCCGGATTTTGACCAGGCTGCGAAAACACAACCGGGACCCTTGCTAATGGCGGCATCTGATTTACCACCGCCGGATGTGGTGAGGGGAATTATCTGTGAGGGCCATACGAAATTACCGGCTTCATCAA
Source organism: FCB group bacterium (assembly GCA_013152375.1). Taxonomy (GTDB): domain Bacteria; phylum Fidelibacterota; class Marinisomatia; order SCGC-AAA003-L08; family JACNLC01; genus JAADGM01. The sequence goes on from JAADGM010000048.1 coordinate 1,670, forward strand.
ATCTTAGAGCATAGAGGTCCCCGTTTTCCATTCCGTTCTGTTGAATGTACACCAGGAGCGCATCTTCACCAAATGGGACTGTGGAAAGATCCAGATAATTGTGATCCCCGTTAAGGGGGATTACCGGCAGACCGGAATTTCCCCACTGTCGGTCCCCGGAGGGTGAGAGCCTCTGGGCATAGATCCCGCGCTGGCTCTGTGAACCGTTAGCCTGGGTCCAGAAAGCCGTCAGATCATGCGAATCAGCGCCCACGGCAATGACCGGATTTGTCCTGAAATGATCGGAGAGCGTGCTCAACTCCACGCCGGCGCCCCAGGATACGGTGCCATCGGCTTCCACCGACTGGGCAAAAGCGCTCTGGGATGTCCCCGCGAGAACTGTCCAGGCGGAATAACTGCCGGAAGCACCATCACTCACAAGCTGCTGGGACCAGTTCCCCATGGGAAAGGTCACCACTCCGGATACTTCGGCCGGTGCGGCCCAGAGGGGAGAGCCGTCGGTATCGTAATTTTGCAGAAACAACTCACTAAAGGTGTACCAGAACGTTCCGGTCTGACGGATCCAGCGCAGCAGCAGGGTTCCATCGTCAGCGAGGATGGAATATGGACCTTGCAGATCTGCATCCGGATCCGCTATTACGAGGCCGTCATCGCCCCAGGCGGGAATTCCATCAGCAGTGAGTTTTTGAGCATGGATGATGGAATAATTCTCGCACCAGGAGACGACCACTGCATCGTCCTCCAGCAGCAAAAGACGCGGCGAGATGCTGTCAACTGCTCCAAAGGATAACTGGATGCCGTCCGAGCCCCAGAGAAACTCCCCTGCAGGAGATATCTTATAGATGAAAACATTCCACGACCCCGTCCGGATATCCACAAAAGAGAGGATGGCATTGCCCTGGGAGTCGTGGATCATATTCAAATGGACAACGGCTATCCAGGAATAGTTAGGATGATCACTGATGAGCATTCCGCCAACGGGGAACTGGGGATTGCCCGCGGGGTCCAGTAATTGCAAATATACATAGAAGGTGGACCCACTCAGCCAGGCAATATAGACGCTGCCGTCCGCCAGCGGAGCTATTTGCGGCTGAATTCCCGAGCCGAGGGTCAGCGGTGTATCGGGGTTAGCGGTCCATTGTGAAAACAAAGCGGAGAGAATAAGGAGAACACAGCATAGTTTTTTCATGATATTATTTTATTATTTTGACAGGATCCGATTAATGTGAAAAAAATTGAGCAAAATGCACTTTGAAATTAGCGTACCCGTCAGGGAAAATAAAAGGATAAATCCGTCTCAGAATGGCTCTGTCCGATCAGGCGGGGGAGTATATCTGAAGAATCAAAACAATATTCCTTTTACGGAATCCGCCGTACTAATTAATTTTCCGACGGAAGAAAAGGACATATCATACGAACAGACTATCCATCCACGCCCGCTCTAAGGAGCGTTGCACTCTCAAAAAACTTCAAGTCCATCAAAGCGCTGGACCAGGTTTCCTTCGACGTTCCCAGCGGCAGCATCTATGGATTTCTGGGCCCCAACGGTTCGGGTAAATCCACCTTCATACGTATTGTCACCGGGCTCATCCATCCCCGGCAGGGACATTTTGAACTTTTCGGTCAGCCGAGCAGTATCGGCCCGCGCATCCGCAAGGGAATGGGTGCCCTGGTGGACCGGGCTGACTTCTACCTGAATCTGTCGGCTTTCAGCAATTTGAAACTGCTGGGACGGCTCACGGGGCATACGGGTGAAGACCATATCAATGAACTGCTGAACCTGATGGGGTTGTATTCCCGGCGGAATGATAAAGTGAAAACTTATTCACAGGGCATGAAACAGCGGCTGGGTCTGGCCCAGGCCCTGCTGTCCGATCCCAGCATCCTGATTCTTGATGAACCCACCACCGGTCTGGACCCCATCGGCATGGTGGATGTACGTGAATTCATCCTGAAGATTGCCGCAGAGCGGAATGTGACGGTTTTTCTGTCTTCACACCTGCTGCATGAGGTAGAAGAGATCTGTTCCCATTTTGCCCTGATCTTTAACGGGAAATTGATCATTGACGGTGAAATTGAAAAGATCATTCAGTCCCTCGATGAAGTCACTGTCGAGATCGAAGCAACTCCGAGAAAGCAGGTCATGGTTTATCTGGAGAAAAGCGAGTATGTGCTGGATGTGCAGGAACTCCCAAACCTGCTGAAGATACGGATTAAGTACGATAATATTCCTCATCTTGTTCGCCAGCTCGGCAGAGAACAGGTGGAGATTTTCTCATTATCGCAGCGCAACCGCATGGAAGCATTTTTCCTCAATCAAACCAGCCGGACCGGGACCTGATGCTGAATCTGGTTCAAAATGAGTTCGTCAAGATTTTTTCCGTTTTACGGTCGTATATCGGTTTTGTGCTGGTGGCGGTTCTAATGCCCGTCATCCTGTGGGGCTACGGTTTGGGAGCCCAGCACATGACACTTGACAGAATGGGCTCTGAACTGACCAATAATTTCCTCATCGTCGGCAATGTCGCCAACGGCTTCACGGCTGCATATTTCATCATGAATTTTTTCTATATTCACATCCCGTTTCTCATCGTCCTGGCCGGAGGGGATATTTTTGCCGGCGAGAGCGCCCGGGGAACTTTCCGGCTCTACGCCACCCGCCCGGTTTCCCGCCCGGCGATCTTTCTTGCCAAAGTCATCGGTGCCAATATATATACCATTCTGCTGATGTTGCTCGTTGCCGTCATGAGTCTCGGGCTGGGAGTTCTCTGGCACGGCGGCGGGGATATGCTGGTCTTTCAGGACGGCATCCTGATCCTGTCTCAATCCCAGGCCTGGCTGCGGTTTCTGCTGGCGTACGGACTGGCTTTTTACAATATGATGCTGGTTACCGCGGTGGCGATCTTCTTTTCTGTGATTGTCCGGAATGCCGTCGGTCCCGTAGTGGGGGCCATGGCGGTGATCATCTTTTCCTTCGCCATTACCGGTCTGCCGCTGGAGATCTTCGATAAGATCCGGCCATTTATCTTTACCACCTATTTTGATACCTGGAAATATGCCTTTTACGAACCCATTGACTGGCAGCTCATCCGCCAGGGTGTAGGGGTGGTCTCGGTGTATATGCTGATCTTTCTGGGCGTGGCGCTTTTCATTTTCCGGAAAAAGGACATCCTCACATGAGTAAATTATTGATCGGACTGCTGCTCGCACTGGGCTGGTCTGCCCTCGTATCAGCACAGGAAATCAGCAATGATGACCTGCTGGACCTCATGCGCCGCAATTTTGCCCGCATCGAAGATTATGAGGTGGATATGGAGGTCTCGGTAGATTTACCGGTCCTGCGCATCCCCCTGAAAAAGATCCACTACTATTATAAGGCGCCGGACAAATCCAAGATCGAAGCCAGGGGCTTTGCCATGGTTCCCAAAGAGGGGATCACTCCCTTTGTGCAGTTTCTGCAGGAGGATTCATTGGATATCCGCCTGGAGGGCAGAGAACGCTACAATGATCGGGATGTCTATCTGGTGAAGGTGAATAATGTGCAGGCTGCTGACGACTCCACCAAAGGTGACACGATCGATCTCAAACTCTGGGTGGATGTTTCTTCGGGTATTATTTATAAAGGCATTGTGCGGAATGATGATGCGGATTTCATCACTGCGCTTTTCAACTATGAGTTTGTTGACGGCTATGTGTGGCTGCCGGTGAGGACCGAACTGGAGATTGAGTTCCCACCGGAAGTGCGCAATCTGCAAATGCTTGGCAAGGATCCGGTAAGCGCTAAAAAATTCAGGGACTCCATCAAGGGCCGCGCTGACCGTATCCGGGGCACCGTTGTCCTCAAGTTTTCAAATTATCGCCTGAACCGGGGACTTTCGGATAAGATCTTTGAAGATGAGAGTGCAAAAACGGCCCAGTAAACCCCCGGGGTTAATCCATATTTATTCTGTTTCACCCCAATATCTCATCGATCACCATCACAATATCGATAATGTCGATCTGCCATGAATAATTCACATCGCCGGCCAGAAACTGCTCCTCCTCCGGCTCCGAGTATCCCAGCACAAAATCGATGTAAATCACTAGATC
>JAADGM010000036.1 GCA_013152375.1 FCB group bacterium
GAAACCGTGAACCTCCTCTACACCCCGGATACACCTTCGGAGGAGTATCTTGAAAAACTGGGATTTCCGGGACAATATCCCTATACGAGAGGGGTGCATCCCAACATGTATCGCGGCAGACTGTGGACCATGCGGCAGTTTGCCGGCTTCGGCAGTCCGGAAGATACAAATGAACGCTTCAAATATCTCATGGAACAGGGCCAGACCGGGTTATCGGTGGCCTATGATATGCCAACCCTCATGGGCTACGACTCAGATCATCCTTTTGCCCAGGGAGAAGTGGGAAAATGCGGTGTGGCGGTGAGTTCACTGGCGGATATGGAGACCTTATTTGACGGTATCAATCTTGGGGACGTCAGTGTTTCACAGACGATTAACGGACCGGCAGTCATTTTACTGGCTTTTTATATTGCCGTTGCTGAAAAACAGGGCGTGAATGTATCTGAACTGCGGGGAACCCTGCAGAATGATATCCTCAAGGAATATATTGCCCAAAAGGAATGGATCTTCCCGCCCCAGGAATCCATGCGTGTCATTACGGATATGATCGAATACTGCACCCGGTATCTGCCCAAATACAATACGATCTCCGTCAGCGGATATCATATCCGGGAAGCCGGTTCAACGGCAGCTCAGGAACTGGCGTTTACCCTTTCGGACGGCTTTACTTATGTGGAATACGGCCTTGACAGGGGACTGGATGTGGATGACTTTGCGCCCCGCCTGTCCTTTTTCTTCAATTCACATCTGGACTTTTTTGAAGAGATTGCCAAGTTCCGGGCGGCCCGCCGGATTTGGGCGCGGCACATGAAAGAAATCTATGGTGCGAAAAATCCTGCTTCCTGGAAACTGCGCTTTCACACCCAGACAGCGGGATTTTCCCTCACGGCCCAGCAGCCTGAGATCAATATTGCCCGGACGGCTTTTCAAGCCCTTGCTGCCGTCATGGGAGGAACACAATCCCTGCATACCAACTCAATGGATGAGACCCTGGCGCTGCCCACCCGCAAGGCTGCCGAGATCGCCCTGAGAACCCAGCAGCTCATCGCGTTTGAAACCGGCGTGCCCAATGTCATAGATCCCCTGGGAGGCTCCTGGTATGTGGAAGCCCTCACCGATAAAATCGAAGCCGCGGCAGAAGCCTATTTCAAAAAGATCAAAGACCTGGGGGGCGTGGTTAATGCCATCGAACAGGGCTTCCAGCAGCGGGAAATCGCCGAAGCTTCATCGGCCTATCAGAAAAAGGTTGATGAACAGGAACGTTACGTGGTCGGTGTCAACAAATTCATCAAAGAGGATGAAGAGATTGAAATCCCCATTCTGGAGATTGGCGGAGAGATAGAAGATAAGCAGGTGGAAAAACTCCGGAATCTGAAAACTTCCAGAGATGAAACCGGGGTACGCGAATGCCTTAATGCTGTCACCTCCGCCTGCCGGAATGATGAAAATGTTATGCCCTCCATTATCGCTGCAGCCAAAGCCTATGCCACTCTTGGCGAAATTGTGGAAGCGATGAAAGTGGTCTTTGGTGAATGGCAGGAAACGTCGGTTATTTGACAAATACCCGGATAACTGAATTTCGCTTTGTAATATACCGCTGAAATCAGGCAATTTAGACTTGGTTTTTTCTTCAATTTAACGACGGAATGATGATTTGACAAACATAACCAGCGTATTTGAGCATGCCAGACCCTTTACGATCGGTGTGGAGGAAGAGTATATGCTCTGCGACCCTGAAACCGGTGATCTGGTCAACAGAGCAAACGAATTTATGGCTGCTCTGCCGGAAGATGCTAAGCGGAGATTCAGCTATGAACTGATGCTCTCTGAAATAGAATCCAATACGCCGGTGTGCGGAACAGTCTCAGAGGCCGTGGGAGAGATCATCAAGCTGAGGTCTCTGGTAAAAACCCTCGGTGAAGAACTGGGATACAAAATCGGCATCAGCGGAACGCACCCCGCGGCCCTCCCGGGAACTCAGACTTACGTTGACACGACGGGCTATAACTGGGTGACGGATCAGATGCGGGCTTACGCCGATCAGAATATGACCTTTGCGACACATGTGCATGTGGCCATCCCCGGTGCCGAAACTGCAATTCATGTCTGCAATGCCCTGAGACGGTGGATCCCTCCACTGCTGGCCATCAGCGTAAACTCGCCGTTTTTTGCCGGAAAAAATACAGGCTTACTCTCGGCGAGAACGTTTCAATTCGGCATTTTTCCCCGCACGAATATTCCCATGAGATTTAAAAATTTCGCGGAATATGAAAAACTGGTCGAACTCTGGACAAAGACCGGTACTATTGCCAAACCCCGACATGTCTGGTGGAAGATACGGCCGAGTCTCGATTTTGGCACCCTTGAATTCAGGATCTTTGACGCACTCAGATCCCTGAAGAATCTCGAGTTGATCATCGCCATTTCCCAGGCGCTGATCTATCAACTGGTGCAGGACCTGCAGAAAGGAAGTCTCCCTGAAGAACTTTCGCCGGAATTGTTAAGTGATGGGCTGTGGAAAGCCGCCAGATTTGATTTTGATACATCTCTCGTTGATACCGCCACCCTAGATGTGCTCACCATGCGTGATTTCATCAAAAGGCTGGGGGAGTACTGTAAACCGGCTTTGCACCATTTCGAAAACGAAAAGGTGATCGATACATTGGAGGATATCCTGAATAACGGAACTGAAGCCTCAGAACAGTTGGCGGAATTTAAAGCAGGGGATATGACCTCGCTGAAATTATTTTTGATGGACAGCGTGGATTTTTCTTACAATGATTGATTTTCACAACCACCTCATTCCCCATGTTGACGATGGTGCAAAATCCATGGAGGTGGCTGCTGAAATGATGGCGGCGGCAGTTGAACAGGGAGTTACCGAAATCATTGCAACACCCCACCGCCAGCATCCGAAGTTTGAGATGCTGAGAGTTTCAAATGACGATATTCTTGCCGCTTATAATGATCTGCAGGACTACATTAAAACCCATGAGATTCCCCTGCGGGTTCATCTTGGTGCCGAGGTGTATTTTCAGTCCAACCTGCTGGCCCTGATCCATCATCCTTTTGCACTCCTGGGCAGTTCACGGTATATTCTCGTGGAGTTTTCTACGAGTTTTTTACCCCTGAGCTATAAGGCGATTTTCGAACAGCTGATGGACCTGGGAGTTACTCCCATCATTGCCCATCCGGAACGGTATTCACCCATTTATTCGGATTTCTCAATACTGAAGAAGATCTACAATTCAGGGATCCTGATCCAGTTGGATGCGGGCAGTCTGCTGGGAACATTGGGGAGACGGTCGGAAAAGATCGCCAGGAAAATTCTGACCGGCGGCTATGCCCATTTTATCGGCTCGGATGCTCATAATACGACGAAGAGAAATTTTTGTCTCCAACCGGCCTATGAAGTCGCCAGGAAATTGATTGGCTCCGATGCGGAAATCCTTGTGACGCATAATCCATCGGCATTAATATATGGTGATGAAATAATTTCTATACAACAGAAAAGCAAAAAATTCGTCCAAAAAATCAGTCACTTCATATCTAAAAAATAATATAGGAGAATCCCTGTTATGTCACGCAAAATTGTCCATATAGTGGGTACCGGGACTATTGGAGAACCCCTGATTGGTTTGTTTTGTGATTTTAAGGAAGAGCTTGGAATCGACGAAGTTACTTTCCATAAAAATACCCCTTTGACTACGGACCGTTCAAAAGTGAAATCTCTTTTCAGACGGGGTGCGAGATTAGCTGCAAGGGCAGATCGTATGGATGGTTTCAGGGCCATTGATATCAAACCCGAATTTGAAACGGAGGAGGCCATCGACAGGGCTTCAGTGGTGATCGACTGTACTCCCAGCGGAATCGGCCAGAAAAATAAAGCCGAATTTTATGAGAAATATTTACACAACACGACCGGTTTTATTGCCCAGGGCAGTGAATTCGGTTTTGGGAAAATGTATGCCCGGGGTATCAATGACGAAGTCCTTGTGCCTGAGGAAGACCGGTTCATTCAGGTGGTTTCCTGTAATACCCATAATTTATCCGTCATCATTAAAACCCTTGGAATTGATGATGAGCCCGAAGGGAATCTGGTCTCCGGTCGTTTTGTGGTTATCCGCAGGGCGAATGATGTGAGCCAGGGTTCGGGATTCATCCCTTCTCCGCAGGTGGGGAGCCATAAAGATGACCAGTACGGAACCCACCATGCCCGGGATGCGGCCCTGCTGTTTCAGACCAAAGGAATCGATCTGGACTTGTTCTCCTCCGTGATCAAGATCAACACGCAGTACATGCACGTTCTACAATTTCATTTGAATGTCAATACTCCCACGACGCTGCAAAGGGTCATCGCTAAATTCGAGGCGAATGACCGCATTGCCACAACGGATAAGATCGATGCCTGCGAAGTCTTTTCATTCGGTCGTGATCATGGTCATTACGGGCGGATACTGAACCAGACGGTTGTGGCCATTAAATCTCTGCATGTGAGCAAAAACGGCAAGGAAATTACCGGCTTCTGTTTTACGCCGCAGGACGGGAATTCTCTCCTAAGTTCGATTGCCGCTACGGAGTGGTTTTTATATCCGAAGTCTTACGAAAGCAAGATCCAGTATCTGAAACCCTTCCTGTTTGATGAGGTCTAGACATAAAGATCAGGATTGAGAAGATCACCAGCGGTCCCTTTCAGGAGAATTCCTATCTCATCTGGAAGGCACCGAACCGGCAGGCTGTGCTCATCGATCCGGGAGACGATTCCCCATCGATATTTCAGGCCCTGAAAACTCACAAATTGACCCTTCACGCGATGCTGTGCACCCATGGACATGTGGATCACATTGCGGCCTCGGGAGAGCTCAAAGCTGCCACAGGAGCTAAGATATTCATTCACGAAAGGGACCAGTGGCTGGTAGATGATCTGCCGAACCATTGCCGGTATTTGAATCTGCCGGCCGTAGAGCCTCCTGAGATCGATTCGTATTTCCACGAAGGCCAGGACTTGAACTTATGTGATGTGGATTTTGAGATTATTGAAACTCCCGGCCATACCCCCGGCGGTGTCTGTCTGAAGATGGAAGAGCATCTGTTTGTGGGAGATACGCTGTTTCACCTGTCCATCGGTCGAACGGATCTCCCGGGAGGGAATTATGATCAGCTCATGACTTCAATCCGGCAGAAATTGTTACCCCTGGACGATGCCCTGATCATTCACTCGGGGCACGGTCCGGATTCAACTCTGGAAATTGAAAAAAGCCGGAATCCCTTTTTAGCAGAAAGGTAATATGCCCCAAAGGGTGGTTGCAGCGAAATTGCTGTCGTTTGCGCAGGCAGACGGTATATCGCTTGATGCGGTAAAAATTCTCCTGGCCGTTTCAGGCGGAATTGACAGTATGGTGATGCTGGATATCTTTCTGAAATTGAAAGATGATCTCGGCTTTAGACCGGCTTTGGCCCATGTGGATCATGGTTTGCGGCCGGACTCGAACCTGGATTATGAACTTTGCCGGCAAGCGGCAGATAAAGCGGGGATCCCTTTTTATTCCAGGCGGCTGGCAGCCTCTGAGAGAAAAGGATCCGTCGAAGCCTGGGCCCGGCGGGAAAGATATGCCTTTCTCATTACCACCGCGAAAGTTGAAGGGTTTCAGTGGATCATGACGGCTCATCATCAGGACGATCAACTGGAGACGGTTTATATGCGTCAGCGGGAGCAGGCTCATTGGTCGGCATTGGTGGGAATTCGCGAATGTATCGGCAGAGTTCGCAGGCCGATGCTGGAGGTAACCCGGGCGGAGATTGAAAGTTATGCCCGCTCCCGATCGGTGATCTGGCATGAAGACTCCTCCAACAGGGATATAAGATTCCGGCGCAATCAGGTGAGACTTCATGAATTGCCCGGTGCGCTCGCCAGTGATGCAACCCTAAAAGAGGCTTTGCTGGCACTTTCAGCTGAAGCTAATGAAAAATTTTTAGAGATTGGCAGAAAGCTGAAATTGCTGGAACCCGAACTGCTGGTTGCCGCGGATTTTGCAAACGGTGAAATCGTTTTAGACCGGTCGAACTTTTTAAAGCTGAATGCGGATGAAAAGAAAATTTTCGTACAATCACTCACCTCAAAATTCGAGGAAGTTGCCTTTATTACAGCTACTGCGGGCCATTGGGAATCATTTTGGCAGTATATTACGACCTCGGGTACCGGTACAGTTTTTGAACTCACAAAGCAGATTTCCTGTCTCATCGACCGCAAATGGCTGATCCTGTTCAACCGGAAGAAATTTACAGAAACCCGCAGGGTACGTATAACGTTAGCAGAGACCCGTTGGTTTGACGGAAAATTGACTTTACAGTCTGCAGATACCCCAGCGGTATCCGAGGATAAAAAATTTCTGCTGATCACAAAACCTGTTTTTGAAGCAGGGCTGTTCATCAGAGGCTGGAAAAGAGGCGACAGAATTCTCACCCATAGCCTGAAGAAATCGGTGAAACTCAGTGATCTTTTCATTAATCATAAGCTGTCTCACCTGGAAAAGTTAAAGCAGCCTGTTGTGGTAAACAAGGAGGATAAAATCCTGTGGGTTCCGGGTGTGGCCCACAGCCTGCTGACTGACAGCGGAATACAGCAAAAGGGAGACTTAATAAAACTCAAATGGCAAAAGAAGAAAAAAAAGAACTAACACTACCGGAGGGCTATCCGTTTGCCGGTAAGATACTCGAAGAGATGATCTCACAGGAGGCCATCAACCGGAGGGTTGTCGAGCTCGCAGCAGAGATATCATCGAAATATGAAGGCAGAATCCCGATCATCATCGGCGTGCTGAACGGGTCCTTTTTATTTATGGCGGATTTGGTCAGAAATTTGACCATTGATTTTGAGGTAGATTTCATCAAGATTGCTTCTTACGGCAGCTCGACGACGAGTTCAGGCACGGTGAGATTGCTTAAAGATATCAGTGCAGATATTACCGGCAGAGATGTCATTGTCGTCGAAGACATTGTCGATACAGGTCTGTCCCTGTCCTTTTTGAAACATCGTCTTGAAAATGCAGATCCGCTGTCTGTGGCCTTTGTGACCTGTCTTTATAAACCTGAGATCGCCAGACATGATTTCGCCATAGACTTCATCGCATTCAGTATAGAAAACCGCTACGTAGTGGGTTACGGACTGGATCTGGATCAAAAATTGAGAGGATTGCCCTCTATTTATGCCTTCAAGGAAGGAGAACCTGAAAATGGCTGAAAAAGAAAACAGAAAACCCTCAAGGGATAAACGTCCCGGTAAACCTGCGCCGGGCGGGGTTCAAAAATTCTGGCAGGGATTCAATAAAAATTTTATCGTCTGGGCGGTGATCATTATTACTGCAATCACCATCGCGCAGGTCATTTCCTCAGAACCAACTATCGAGCAGGTCTCCTACACCACATACCAGAAATATGTTGAGGATGGTCTGGTGGCGAGTGCACAGATCGTCGGTAATAAATTCATTGGTGAATTCAAGCATCCCATGGAAGAATATTTGGGGGCGGTAAAGCGCAAATATAAAAAATTCTCTACCGTTCTGCCCTATGTTGACAGTGACGTTACCGCAATCTGGGACAAAAAGGGGATTACCTATGAATTCAAAGAACAGACTGCTGATTTCATGGATTATCTGCTGCAGTTTTCTCCCTGGATACTGCTGATCGTATTCTGGTTTTATATCATGAAGCGAATGCAGGGGAGCGGCGGTCAAAGCGGAATTTTCGGTTTCGCCAAGAGCCGGGCCAAGATCATATCACCCTTCAATCCAAAGATCACTTTTAAGAATGTTGCCGGCTGTGATGAAGCAAAGGTGGAATTACAGGAGATTGTGGAATTTCTGAAAACCCCCAAAAAATTCACCAAACTGGGAGCAAAGATTCCCAAGGGTGCGCTCCTGCTGGGGCCTCCCGGAACCGGAAAAACCCTTCTGGCAAGGGCAGTTTCAGGTGAGGCAAATGTTCCGTTTTTCAGTATCAGCGGTGCTGAATTTGTCGAGATGTTCGTGGGTGTGGGCGCCAGCCGCGTGCGGGATCTGTTTGATCAGGCGAAGCGTAATTCGCCTGCGATAATTTTCATCGATGAAATTGATGCCGTAGGTCGTCACCGCGGCGCCGGATTGGGCGGCGGACATGACGAGCGGGAACAGACCCTGAACCAGATCCTGGTGGAGATGGATGGATTTGATACGGATGATAATGTCATCATGCTGGCGGCCACGAACCGCCCGGATGTGCTGGACAAAGCTCTCCTGCGGCCCGGGCGTTTTGACCGGCAGATCATTGTGGATGTCCCCGGCATCGATGGGCGTGAAGCCATCTTAAAGATTCATTCCAAGAACATTCCCCTGGCCAGAGATGTCAATCTGAGGGATGTTGCCAAAGGAACCCCCGGCCTTGTGGGAGCCGATCTTGAGAACCTTTGTAACGAAGCCGCCCTCCTGGCTGCGAGGAGACAGAAAAATCATGTGAGCATGTCGGATTTTGAAGATGCCAAGGACAAGGTGATGATGGGCGTTGAACGTAAAAGTCTGATCATGACACCGGAGGACCGCAAGATCACGGCCTATCACGAATCGGGACATGCCCTGGTAGCGCATTTCACAAAGGGGACAGACCCGGTTCATAAAATCACCATCACACCCCGGGGAAGAGCCCTGGGAATCACCTCGCAATTGCCTGAAAATGAAAAATATAATTATCGTAAAAAATATTTACTGGGGAGGTTGAATATTCTCATGGGGGGACGTGCCGCAGAAAAAATTATCTTCAACGATGTCTCAACGGGAGCAGGGAATGACATTGAAGTCGCCACCAGCACCGCCCGGAAAATGGTGTGTGAGTGGGGCATGAGTAATCGTATCGGACCCCTGACCTTCGGGAAAAAAAGCGAAGAGGTTTTCCTCGGACGAGAGATTTCCCATGCCAGAGATTACAGTGATAATATCTCCCATACGATTGATCAGGAAATTTCAAAATTTGTCAAAGATGCTTATGCGAGAGCTCAGGAAATTCTGACAAAAAATATTGACATTTTACACCGGCTTGCGGAGACCCTGCTGGAGTATGAATCCATTAGTGGTGACGAGATGCGCAAAGTTATCAAGGGCGAGCCCATTGAGCGAAAAACAAAAACTTCCGACAGGCCTTCAAGAAGAAGACCAAGGCGCCGTTCCACTGCCGCAAAAAAGACCGACGAGACTAAAAGCACACAGCACAGGAAATTACCCCCAATCGTAGGGATCAGTGAAGGAAATTCATAAGCTGCTATCCCGGGATCGTCCCCTTGTGATGGGGATTTTGAATTTGACCCCGGATTCTTTTTACGACGGCGGGGAATATATCCGGAAGGATCAGATCAGAAAACGGGTCCTTCAAATGACAGCAGAAGGAGTGGATATTATCGATGCCGGTGGTGAATCTTCACGACCCGGTGCGGATGCCGTGACGGAACAGGAAGAATTAGAGCGAATTTCGCCCCTTTTTAATCTGACAGGTGAAGTGGATGTACCGTTTTCCATCGATACTTATAAGCCGGCTGTTGCCAGGGCTGCTCTTGAGAATGGTTTTGCAATTATCAACGACATTACCGGCGGCGGAGAACGGGGTGAAATGTTCGAACTGGCGCATGACTTTGGTGTGCCCGTCATCATCATGCACATGCGGGGGACGCCCCGGACCATGCAGCAAAACCCTGTGTACAAAGATGTCATGGAAACTCTCGTATCATATTTTTCTGAGAGAATTGACAGGGCAAAAAAACACGGACTCACCGATGAGCAGATCATATTGGACCCCGGGATCGGGTTTGGGAAACGTGTCCGGGACAATGACAGCATCCTGATGAACCTGGAAAAGCTCAGGGGTCTGGGATATCCGGTTTTGGTGGGTGCATCCCGTAAGTCATTTCTCTCGATGGACGGTGAACCCCCTGAAGAAAGACTGGGAGTCAGTATTGCAGCCCTGACGGTGGCAATTTTAAAGGGTGCGAACATTCTGAGAGTTCATGATGTGAAAGAAAGCGTTAAATGCGTTAAATTTATACATCGGTTAAAACAAATAAATCAGAAATAATCCCAGGTTTCCTGGGTGGAGGCCGGCGGATCTGAATAAAACCGTCGTACCCGGCAAGACGAAGGTGAAGACGAATCAACAGAAAATACCCGAATAGGAAATTAAATGAATAAAATATTTAAACATAATCTACTCTGGCTTCTGATCTTTCTTTCATTTACGGTGGGTCAAACCCTGGATGAAATGAAATCGACTATAAAACAGAATAATTACAGCGCCAGCTATGTGATACCCTCTTCTTCGGGAATCAGCATGGCGGTGAATGTCTGGGGGGAGGTGCGGGCACCGGGTCAATACCTTATTCCGTACTCCATCAATCTGGACATCGTTTCTCTCCTCTCCCAGGCTGGAGGGCCAACGGCTAATGCCAAACTGAGTAAGGTTATCCTTCTGCGTGAAACGGACGAAGCGGGTGAGCAGCAGAAGATAATTGTCGATCTGAAAGAATTCACAAAAACCGGCGACCGCAGCAGGCTGCCGACCCTTCAGCCCAATGATACCATCATCATTTTGCCCACTTTCTGGAACCGGGTAAAAAGCGGAACCGCCTGGGTGGATATCCTGTACCGGTTTGCTACCATCTATTTACTGATCACACGGTACTAGAGTTATGGACCTTACAGCACTCAACGAGAAATTCGAAGCAGCGAGGAAAAAGTATCTCGAGCTACGGGGGTATCTTTGATTGGGATAAACTGAATACTCAACTGGGCGAACTGCAGAAATTAACCCTCGCCCCGGGGTTCTGGGAAGATAACAAACGGGCGCAAACCATTCAGAAAAAGATCAGTCTCATTGAGCATGAGATCGCTATGTGGCAGGAACTCGAAGAACGTTCCGGAGAAGTGGAATTGCATTTCGAGTTGATCGGGGAAGGGGATGACCCGGACCCTGATATTGAAAATGCTCTCACGGCGTTTGTTGATTATCTGAATATGGTTGAGATTCGAAAAATGCTTAACGGGCCGGATGATCACCGGGGTGCGATATTAGCAATCCATCCCGGTGCTGGGGGCACCGAGTCCCAGGACTGGGCCAATATGCTCTACCGCCTCTACACACGCTGGTGCGAACGCCAGTCTTTCACGACAAAAATTCTGGACTATCAGCCTGGTGATGAAGCCGGTATCAAGGATGTCTCTCTGGAAATCACGGGTGAATATGCCTATGGCTACCTCAAAGCGGACGCGGGCGTTCACCGGCTTGTCCGCATCTCCCCCTTTGACAGTAACTCCCGTCGGCATACATCCTTTGCCTCAGTTTTTGTTTATCCCCTGGTAGATGACGATATTGAGATTGAAATTGATGAGAAAGAGTTACGCATTGACACCTACCGGGCCAGCGGAGCCGGAGGCCAGCACGTGAATAAAACAGATTCTGCCATCCGTATCACGCACCTCCCAACCGGTACTGTGGTTCAATGCCAGAATGAACGCAGTCAGTTGAAAAACAAGCATCAGGCGATGAAAATTCTGAAAGCGAGGCTCTACAAACTCAAGCAGGAAGAACAGGCAAAGGAAAAACAAGTTCTGGAAGATCAGAAAATGGATATCGGCTGGGGCAGTCAGATCAGGTCCTATGTCTTTCACCCGTACAACCTTGTAAAGGATCACCGTACCAAAGAAGAAACGGGAAACATTCAGGCCGTGATGGACGGGGACATCAATCGCTTCATCCGGAAATATTTACTCATGAACATGGAGAAAAAATAACTTGTCACAGGACCATAGAAGCTTACAGCAAATAATTGATTTTCGGTTGGAAAAACTGGCCCG
This sequence comes from FCB group bacterium, assembly GCA_013152375.1. Taxonomy (GTDB): domain Bacteria; phylum Fidelibacterota; class Marinisomatia; order SCGC-AAA003-L08; family JACNLC01; genus JAADGM01. Next base: position 11,868 of record JAADGM010000036.1, read on the forward strand.
GATCCGGGCAGCAGGATATGACCCCTATCCCTATAAATTTGACCCGGATACACAGGTTCAATCCATTCAGGAAACCGGAGATGATTTGGTGGGAACCCCCGTTTCAATTGCTGGCCGGCTGGTTTCGCTGCGCAAGATGGGGAAGGCCAGTTTTGCTCATATTCAGGATGAGAGCGGTAAACAGCAGATCTACGTTAAAAGGGATGATGTTGGTGCCGACGTGTACAACAATCTTTTTAAAAACCTGGATATTGGTGACATTATCGGCGTTCGTGGTGACGTTTTCAGAACCAAAACCGGGGAACTCACCCTGCATGTCCGGGAACTGACGCTCCTGGCCAAGAGCATCCGTCCGCTGCCAAATCTGAAAGAAAAGGACGGACAGGCCTTCAACGAATTTGATGATAAGGAGCTGCGCTATCGGCAGCGTCACCTTGACTTCATCGCCAACCCGGAAGTGAAAACAATCTTCCGACAGCGGGCGGCCATAATTCGATCGATAAGGAATTTTTTCGATACCAGAGGGTTTGTGGAAGTTGAAACACCGGCTCTTCAACCCATCTATGGAGGTGCTTCCGCCCGCCCCTTCACGACCTATCATAACACATTGGAGCAAAAACTGTATCTGCGTATCGCCGACGAGCTTTATCTGAAACGTCTCATCATAGGCGGATTTGAAAAGGTCTATGAATTGGCCAAGAACTTCCGCAACGAGGGCATGGACAGAAATCACAACCCGGAATATACGTCGCTGGAATTCTACCAGGCCTACCAGGATTTGTACGATATGATGGAGCTCACGGAAGAACTCATCAAAACGGCCGCGGCTGCCACTGGGAAGCGTACTGTCAACTTTGGTGGGAAAACCATTGATTTAACAATGCCTTTCGAGCGGAAATCCATGTTCGAGCTCCTCAACAAAAAGACTGGCAAAACCATTGAAAAGATGGCGGAACAGCAGCTTCTGGAGTATGCCCAATCTCTTAAATTGGAAGTGTCTTCCAAAATGAATTATGGACAGCTTCTCGATAAGCTCTTCGGTGAGTTGATCGAACCCGACCTCGTGCAGCCGACCTTTGTTTACGACTACCCCAAAGCAATCTCGCCTCTGGCGAAAGTGAAGCGCAACGGTGACGGGACACTGGTGGAGCGCTTTGAACTGTTCATCGGGGGAATGGAATTCGCCAATTCTTTCAGTGAGCTCACTGATCCCCTTGATCAGCGTCAGAGGCTGGAAGCACAGGCAAAACTCAGAGAACTGGGAGATGAAGAGGCCCAGGTAGTCGATGAAAACTTCCTGCAGGCGCTGGAAGTGGGTATGCCGCCAACGGGCGGTGTGGGCATCGGCGTGGATCGCCTGGTGATGCTGCTCACCGAACAGAATTCCATCAAAGACGTGATCCTGTTCCCCGCTTTGCGGCAAATCTAGCAGCATTCCCTTTCAAATACACCGCTGACCCCTCAGGGAGATTTTCAGTTTTTCCCTAAAGGACGCTCGGCGGAAAAATCGTAATGGGCAAGTTTGCGGATCTCATAATAACTGATCCAGAATTTTTTCAGTGTCTGAAAGAAGGTCCTCCGGGCCGAGTCTTTTCCCCGCTGGGCATAGAAAAGATTGGTGATGTCAATCTTACCGATGAGATAGCGGTTCTTGGCTACTTTAAACTGCAGATTGGCCACTGTATCCGCCCGGGCTGCGATTACCAGCTGGCGTTTTAAAAGCTCGAACTCACGTAAAGTATATTCCGATTGCTGCTCGAATAATTGTTCGTTGTTTTCTGTTGATATTCGAATCTGTTCCCGCTCCGCCAGAGTCCTTAACAGGTTGGCATTGGCCACACCCTGATTGAGGGGGATCTCCAGGCTCAGCGTCACATTCTCCCGGTCGAGAGGATTGTCATACAGCGATCCGAGTACATCTGCGGTCTGGTTAAAACCGAGACTGGCGGATATATTTGCCGAGAAGAAACGTCCTGATCTAGTACGTTTTAGGTTTTTTTCCGCCTCCACATTCTGCAGTTCATTAAGGATATAGGAACTGTGGTGCTCCCGGATGAACTGCAGAACTCTTTGCGTATCAAGCTGAAATTCAGGGATTTCCTCAGGCGGAAGAACGATCAGGGAGTCCTGTCCCTCAAGCCCTACTGCCAGCTTCAGATCAGCATAGGCGAAGGCCATGTCCAGCCGGGATTGCTCCAGTGAGGTTTGTGCATCCATGAGCGCCAGCTCGGATTGCAGCAGATCGTCTTCGGCTATTTTCCCGACTGTATATCGACCGGAAGAAATGGTATAAATAGTGTCATTGACCGCCGTATTAAAAGCAGCTATTTCGACTTCAACGGTGGCGAGGTAATAATTAAAAAATTTCCGGGTTATCTCTATTGCCACGTCTTCGAGAGCTTCGTCATATTTGCGTTTACTCAATTCGTAGTTCAGACGTTCTGTTTTAGCAGACCAGGCCAGCGAATTAAATTTGAATAAAGGCTGATTGATCCCCACAACGATGGGCGAGGCCTGCCAGAAGAATGTATGGTCGTTTTCAAACAGGTCAATCCGACTTAGTGACGAAGTTGCAAACAGCGACCCTCCCAAAGGGAGAATCTCCTGAGTGATAGAAAGATTCAGGCTGGAATAAGCCTGGTTCTGCGTTGTGAACTGGACACTGCCGTCAGGCTGCACTACACTGTTGATGGAACGGGTAAAATCCGGCAGGGTGGACTGAAGACCGATCTGGGGTTTCAGTGAGGCGCTGAAGGCGGCATACTTCCATCTCCCGGATTCGAATTCCTGCTTCGCAATTTGGGCTGACGGGCTGCGCTGTTTGGCCAGATTAATACAGCCCTCGAGTGTAAGATTATAAAGCTCTTCTGCTGAGCAGAACAGATTGAGGAATACACAAATGCTAAGGAAAAATTTCATGCGGATACCTGAATTAAAAATTAATCATGACGAAGCAGCACAACCGGATCCTGGGCGGCAGCTTTCTGGGCGGGATAAATGCCAAAGATCAGGCCTACTGAAATGGAGACCATGAACGACAGCACGACGGACATTGGGGAGACGAGGGTTTCGATTCCGGTCGATTTTTCGATGGCGTAACAAAACAGGAAACCCAGCAGAATCCCGCAGATCCCGCCGGTGACCGTCAGCGTGACGGATTCATTGATAAATTGCAGAATGATATCCCGGCGGGAGGCACCCAGTGACTGACGCAGCCCGATTTCTTTGATCCGGTCCAGGACCGAAGCCAGCATAATGTTCATAACCCCGATGCCGCCTACCATCAGTGAAATCGAGGCGATGGCTCCCAGCACAAAGTTGAAGATCCGTTTGGTTTTCTGCTCCTGTTGGATGAGAAGCTCCGGAATTGTGATCTCATAATCAACCACCTCGTTATGCCGCCGTTTGAGCATCCGGTTGATAATCTCCGAAATGGGCGTCGTATATTTGTTCTCATCCACGTGAACGATAATTTTATCGAGCTGATTGTAATTTTCGTTAGCTGATTCCATTGAGGCGGAACTGACTTGAAAACCCCCCATGCGCATGGAGCGCGAAGTTATCTGAGCGGGAGAGAGCTTGCCCCGGTTCTCGTAACGCAGCAGGACAGTATTAATAGGTGTGTAGATATCCATATTGTAATCCCGCAGCCCGAGTTTTTTAACCTCCCGGCCGGTGACACTGATATCTTCCAGAACGCCGATAACTTTAAGCCAGTTTTGTCCGCATTTGATGCGTTTCCCCAGCGGAGCTTCTCCGGTGAAGAAACGGGTTTTTATTCCGCTGCCGATGATGCAGACAGGCAGGGAATTCTCCAACTGGTACTCACTGAATGTCCGGCCTTCGGCGACTTTGAAGTTTTTAACTTCAAAATAATACCCGTCAATTCCCACCAGTTTTCCGGTCCGTTTCAACCCATTCCGGATGACAAGGGATTCAAGAATGATCTCGGAACTGACAAATTTAACATGTGGGATGGCGGCGGCAATATTGTCGGCATCGGCCAGTGTCAGTCCCGGTGTAAACGGACGCTTCTCATATTTTTTTTCTTCTTCTGCCTGAACCGAACCTTCCACCTGCTCTGAGCTTGGGGATATGACGAGATTGTTTGTGCCCAACAGTTTCATCTGCTCCAGAATGACTTTTTCAGCACCTGCACCGATGGCGAGCATGGCGATGACGGAAGCCACACCGAAGATGATTCCCAGGGAAGTAAGAAAGGCCCGCAGCTTATTGTGCAGAATTGCCTCAATGGCGATGGAAAAGCTGTGAATGAACTTGGCCAGCATCAGTCAGTCAGCCGCTGCAATTTAAGATCATCTGTGTTTTCAGGGATTGATAAGAATATTTCATCATCTACAGTCAGCCCGGCCCGGATGATGGCCGCTTCATCATTCACCAGACCTCTTTTAATCTCCTGTTTCACAGCTGTGCCATCCGTTTTTTTATAGACAATCGCCAGTGAATCCAGAGTATGAATACACTCCAACGGAACATAAAGTACCGAATCTATCCGGGTGACCTCAATTCTGTTACTGGTCGTCATGGAAGGCCTAAGGGTAGTATCCGATTCCAAAATCTCGATTTTTACCTCAAAAACTTTGGAGTCGGAATTGGGACGCTGTTCGCCGATATTCGCCACATGCGTTACAGTGCCGGTAAGTTTTTTAGAGGGGTCTGCATCGAGGGATACTTCGACACTCTGTCCGGTCTGGATTTTCTGAATATCCACTTCATTGACATAGGTGAGGGACTCCATCACCGAAAGATCGGGGAGGGTGGCCACAACGGGGTCCCAGCCGCTCACAGTGGAACCCACAATCTTCTTTTTACCATTCCATTCCCTGGCATAGATAACCATGCCGTTTTCAGGGGCTGTGATGGTGAAATCATCCAGCAATTGCAGGTAACTTTCGTGCCGCTTTTGTTCTTTGGAGTAATCGGCCTCCACGACCTTGATCTTTTCGATGGCCTGCTGGACTTTGGTTTCATAATTTTTTCGGGCCTGAACCAGAGCCCGTTCTGCTTTTTCAAGTTCAATCCCGGCCTGCCGCTGGATGGCGGGCGCCTCGAAAGTAGATTGATCCACCAGAAGCTGTTTCTGCTCCAGGTTATATTGCAGGTTGATAATATCATTTCGGGACATGGAAAGTGTGAGGGAAGAATCCAGTTTGGCCTGGATCAACTGTGATTCGAGCTTATTCAGATTGATTTGAGATTCCTGAATGGTGTTGTCCAGTTCTGACTTATCCAGACTGGCAACGAAATCGCCTGCTTTGACGATGGTTCCCTCAGGAACGAGGTCTGCAATCTGCATGTTCCAGATCCTGGCGCGTCGGGCGTTGTCCGGACCTCGGACCGAAATGGAATTTTTGGCCTGCAGTTCACCGGTAGTGGTGACATCCACGATGAAAGTGCCAAAACGGGGTTTGATCAAGATACCGCTCTTGACGACGGAGGACCGGCTCATGCGGATGACGACGAACAGCAGGATCAAACCAATGATAACTGCCGGGATCAGATATTTCTTTTTCATTTGTTAAAGTACATCCAATATTAAGTAGCGTGTGTTTGTTGGGTATTAATTACGGAGCGTCATTTATAGTTAACTTAGGCTTCCTTTTAGCTGTCGGTCTATAACACGGATATTTCACCTATGTGCGCGGCTGCCGGTTGGGGCAGCTCCGCAGATCGACATGTGATTTGTTCATAAAACGGACCTGAATAATTATTCAATGAGTTGTTGATAAAAAGTATGGTGTTTAAGAAATTCCCTCAGAAATTGTTTCCATAAAATTCAGGAGGCAACTGTATTTATTAGCTTCGCTGAGCGGATCTGCACCCTAATCACTCAAAATGACGTTGATAAGAATGATCACATCCAGAATATTCAGTATGCCGTCCTGGTTCAGGTCTCCCACCTCTTCCTGCAAGGGCGTCGGGTCAACGATATCTATAATAATATTCACCATCAGGACAATATCCAGAATATTGGTGGCGTTATCGAAATTCATATCACCGGGCAGATACTCGGACAGCATATGAATGTAAGCGAATTTGGTTTCCGTTACCGGATTGCCCGCGTAATCCAAAACCGTCAGGGATACATCATAATCACCCCAGCCGCTGTAATAGTGTACCGGATTCTGCTCCATACTGGATTCTCCATCGCCAAAATCCCATTGCCACCAGCCTACAAAACCCGTTGATTCGTCGGTAAACCTGATCTGTGCCGGGGACAGTGCCGAGGTAATATCGGCTGAGAAATCGGCCTCTACGGGCTCACCGGCTGCATAGACCCGTTCGATAAAATCGAGACTGCCCTGAGAAATCTGTGCATCACTGCGTAACTGGACGTAATAATACTCATTCGGATTTGTAATTATCTGTTCTTCAGACAGCTCCTGCCAGTCCGTCCATTCGATCAGACTTACATCGTCAAACCAGGAGCGCGCCTCCCCGGATACGGGCATGTCACTGTTCAGCCGTATATCGAAATAACGCGCGGAAGACGGCGGGTCAGTATCCTGATAATAATAGGTCCAGTCAGTGGTCCCGTCAACGTGGCTGCCGACATCATGTGTCACCAGTTGTGACCCGGATGACCGGTTGTGATAATAGCGTACTTCAATCGTCACATTGCTGCCGTTTTGTGTTTTAATGTAACCCTGGAGGGAGTAATCAATATCGGCATCGATTTTGATCCGGTTCTGAAGATTCGTCACGATATTATCCCCCGAATTGGGGAGCCGCCGGTGGGTGACGGAGCGAGTTCCCCGATAGGCAATGGTCGTATCCAGCCATTCGTCCCCGCTGTTCAGATTCCATTGAGTGCTGCCTTCGGCTTCCATATTGCCGTACCAGATCCGTTCTTTACCCAGCCTGAACTGCCAGTTTCCACCTCCTTCAGGCGGTTGAATTGCTGCCGGGTTTCCGGTACTGTGAACCTTAAGCGGATTTGAGACCCACCCATCGATGGAGGGTGACAGATCCATAGGTTTTCTACTGATGACATCGGTGATGAGCATGTTGAGGGTATCCATAACAACCTCTGCAGCCACGGAATCTCTGTCAATGTACAAATAGGTTTCCAGCTCACGGGATTTATCGGCGAGGTGGTCCAGGATATAGAGTCCGAGTTCTCCCTCCGCCCGTTGGGGAATGTAATGGTCGATAAAGACCGGCGTAGCGGAATAGGCGGTAAACCCGGTGTCATCCGCCTCAGCATTGAGGATGACTGACGGGAAAGTCTCTTCATAGCTCAGGTCAAAGACGAAGTTCCCCAGGGAATGAGCAATGAGTTTACCGTTATAAACTTCAAATCCCTGGATGATGTGAGGATGGTGCACAACCACCAGATCTGCCCCCGAGTCGATGGCGAAATGACGGATTTGCCGATCCCACATATGAGGGATGTCGAGATAGGGCGAATAGTTCTCATCTTCATCAGAAAAATCGGGGATATCCATATTGCGGTTATCTTCATCCGGCGCCTGATAGGTCTGAGGGTCAAGACCATCCCCGGTGAAAAAGTTGTCATAATTGGAGCCGGGTCCGGTGGAGTACTCACTGCCTGCATGCATCTCCATGATGATCAGATCGGCATCTGCCTGAACCGCCTCAATTTGCTGCAGGAGATAATAGGGTGTCAAATAGGCGAATCCGGGTTTGTTGTATCCCGAATTTAAATAGGGCTGTGCATTGTTGTACTGGCCGGTGCGGTCGGAATTTGCCAGAAAGGCGATGGAGAGTCCTTTTGCTGAATAAAACAGGGGCTCGTAGGCTTCCTGCGAATTTTCCCCGGCACCGGAATACAGAATGTTGTGATTGTTGAGCACATTTTGAGTCGATTGCAAGCCGTACAGGCCGTAGTCAATCGTGTGGTTATTGGCCAGCGTCACCACATCGATGCCGGCATGGACCAGGCCGTTAACATTATTGGGGTTTCCCCTGAAGACGATGGATTTTGTGGGGTGGGGCGTCCCGCCGGTTGTGAGGGGACATTCAAGATTTGAGACGCTTATATCTGCGGCATCTCCAAGCCACGGCAGCGTGGGGTCAAAAATTGACTCAACCCCGCTGGTTTCGATGATCCCGCCGTTATCCTCGAAGTGCCGCGCCAGCATGATATCACCCGTGAAGTTCATCCTGAGCGGGAAACTGCTGTCTCCGCTGTCCACTTCAATCTGCACTGTGGCCCGGCCCCAGAGATCCGAACTATCAGAAACCTGCAGGAGCACCGTGTAGGGATGATCATCTTCGACGATAAAGGTGTGTGTCGGATTTGCCTCAGAGCTGGTCTCCCCATCACCGAAGTTCCAGTAATATTCAAATTCGTCACTGTCGGGGTCGGTGACGTTGCTCGAAAAAGCCACATCAACATTACGGCTGCCGTCTTGCTTTCGGTACAGATTGCCCATCTCATAGGTGATCTCGACCTGTGGGGAGATGGACAAAACGGGTGTGATATCCAGCACTTCATCAAAATAGGCCACACTGCTGTCGTCCTCATCCGCATCATTTACGAAGATCAGTCCGCTGATAGTGGGATAATAATCGTACCAGGCATACCAGTCATCGGCGAGGGGGAGCTCATAGATATTCCAGTTTCTGATGGGCATGGACCCCTGATAGACCGGAACCCAGTCCTCGATATCCAGCAACTGACTGCCATTGAAAGAATACATCAGCGTATGAGCGGAATCCTGCACCCCAAAGCCCTGTATCTCGCCCTCATACAGTGTATAGCAGGATATGCGCCATACCGTACCGCTGTCCACCGCGGCCGGCTGAATGGATTCGGTCTTCCACGTGTTGCCGTACAGTTTGAGGGCATAGGGGGACTCCATGAAAGTGTGTGTCGTTGAGAGTGCCCAGTGATCTGGCTCGATATCCTGATCCTCAAAAGAGCCCAAAACAACCTCGCCGTCATCAAAATTCTCAATGATCGTATGGGACTGATGCCCCGGGATAGTGTCGGTGGTTGCCGTACTTAGCTCACCGGCATTATCAAAATAATCAACCCCGCGAACCCGAAAAAGATAATCCGCCTCGCCGTCAAGACCGAGAACGGTTGTGTTGATCTGCAGCATATCCAGCAGATTCCCGTCATTTTCCACATCCCAGTAGGGAGAAGCTTCATCCACGGACAGGGTGTCATAAAAAATCTGGTAAGTGCGGAAGTTTGTGTCTTCAGTGGGGTCCCATTCCAGAGTCACATAGTGGTAGCCGTCATAGGTTGAGCGGAGATTCTGAACCTGAGCAGGGGCGGTTGTATCGGGCACCGACTCCCAATTCACCAGATAGGCCTCTGCCGCATCAATAAAGGGCTGGTAATAGTCCAGGAGAATTTGGAAGTTTTGATAGGATGTGGGATAGCTGCCCGCATACAGTTCGGTAAGGGGCATGTCCATATCCTGAAAAAGCTGGGGTTTTTCATGCAGCTCGCATTGCACCCAGGGCTCATAGACACTGCGGTTATCGAAAAATTGACGCAGATAATTCATTTGAACACCGGTATTGGGACCAAGGAGTGTATAGGTGTGAGGGATGCTGTAATTCTGGGTTTCGCCATAATAGTAAAATGAGCCGTTATAGTGCACCTGATAATAATCATCGATCATAACCGGCTCATGAATTCCAAAAGTATTTTCCGGAACAGGAATTTCGGCGGTAAAATTCACAAAATCGAGATGACTGTCGGTGACATCCCGAATGGGTTTGTTGGCATAACCCGCGTCCCAGCCGCCGGAAAGAACGATGGAGCGGAAACCGGCATGGGAGCTGTTATCGTCGAAGCTGTGCATGTGCAGGACCAGTGGAGAATGAGGACCGGTCTGCATCAGCGAATCACTCAATACTTCATGGTAAATCTGAAAAACAGAGTTGGCATTTCTGGAGGGATCGGAGAGAGATTTATTGTTTGAGTAACTGCCGCTTCCGGTCCACTTTACTTCGCGTCCGGCACCTGAAATCATCATCGCAAGCGCATCCGTCTGTCTGAAGAGTTGTGTCCCCACATAGGGGGCGATAAAATCATCGCAGGGATGGGGGATCTCCACGATCAATTGCTGCCGGGCGGCGGCGGGGTTCAGGATATACAGACCCCAGCCATTTGCAAAGCTGCCGGAGACTTCATCTCCGGTAATGCCGGGTTGATTGGGATCGAAATAGGAATAATCCAGATTCTCCCGAAGCATATAATAGGTTCTTGCGTACGTAGTATCCGTAAATTGGACGAGCGAATAATGGAAAGTTGACAGGGAGTCGGTAAGCAGCTGATCGGCTGTATTGATCTCGCCACGCAGCAGATGAGTAAAAATGCTTCTCCAATACAGCAGCGTCTGACTGCCTGCAGGGATGATCCGGTAATTTCCGAATCCATCGGTCTGCACATCCAGCCAGTCCGGTCCGTAATCATTATATCCGGGGTCCGCGAGCCCTTCTGAGATGTGACTGACGTAGTTGTCATAGGCCGTTCCCGGTGATGATCCGCCGACAAATTCCTGCAGATCGCCTGATTCATAGATGATCTCCGCCTGTAGGCCCTCAAAAAGCAAGAGCGATAAGATCAGCCTGATAATTATTTTATTCATGTGGATTATCCTGAAAAACCAAGTATAAATTTATGATGCCGGAGCTAAATAGTAATGTGGATTGTTGTAACGGGTGTTTGCCCTATGAACCGGTCAAAGAACAAAAAAAAGCCCCGGCGGCGGACCGGGGCTTAACGCAGATTACCTCTTATTTTATGGCGATTTGCTTTACAGGCGGCTTCACGGGCTCGACTTTCTTGACTTTCAGCGTGAGCACACCGTTCTTGAAATTAGCCGAGATATTGTCCTCATCCACATCCTCAGAAAGTCTCAGTGTCCGTGAGAACTTCCCGTAACTGATCTCGTTGACGATGGAGTCTTCATCCTTCGATTTCTTTTCGGTTTTACGTTCACCGGTTATTCTGAGAACTCCCTCAGCCACCGAAATGTCGATATCCTTTTTATCCATTCCCGGAAGATCCATGGTGATGTCATAACTGTCTTTGGTTTCATGGATGTCCATGGCCGGATACCAGGAAGTATCAACATCAGTCTGAAAGTCACGGGCCATGTAGTTGATCATACGATTAATATCGTCAAAGATATTAAATGCAGGTTTTCTTGTGATGGGTGTCCATTTTACGAGTGTCATTTTAGTCTCCTTCTTTTTATGATTCTCTAATTTCTTGACTTCTGCCTTTCGGCTTACGGGGTGGCTTTTGACAAAGTTTATACCGCGGCTGAAAGTAAGACATTTTTAAAGAATCATGGTGATGAGAGCGTCATGATGACAGTAAGGGTTGCCGATGTGGCATCACAGGCCGGAAATGGAGGTTGAAGGCTGCACCGGGTTCAGCTCCGGTATCACAATTCAGGGCGACTATGCCGGGGTCAGGGTGATGTCATCCCCTTTACAGGCTGGCGCTTCTGAAGGCACCGTAAAAATCCGCCAGCCAGAACGTCAAGGCGATAACACCGTAAACCGAAGGGGCGATCTTCTGATCGTTTTGAAACCCGTTATAACTCAGATACCCAAAACTGCTGATAAATGTGAAGCTGATGAGTCCGTCAAATTTGTGCCCTGCATAAGCACGACCGAGACCCGGTATGACGGAAAGGGCGAAGGCGAGTTGTGGTATTTTTCCGGGCTGGTCTGCTGTTTCATATCCCACCGTATCGACCATTCTGCCATCTGTTGTGAATTCCGGCTGCACGGCCTCAAGATGATAGGTCAGAGCGGCCGGGTTACAGCGCAGGATACGGTCGCTGCCCACAATGACACCACGGAGGACCCCATAATCGGCGATGGACAGGGCCATGTACTGTGAACAGGAGGGTTCGAACTGGCAGCCCAGGTGTGACGAGGAATAGGACATCTCCTGCCAGAGCTTAATGGGATAAATGGCAGCTTTTTCTGTGATATTTGTCCGTGTACTTTTCAGGAGCGAGTCCGCCGGGACTACTCCCTGCGCGCCAAATAGCGCCGACAACAGGAGTCCAATAATGGCGATCGTCAACGGTTTTTAAAGTGATAGGTGAAACCAACATAGGGAAAAAAGGGAAATCCCTCACCTTCCCTAATCCAGTCGCTGACGGTGACCAGGGCGAAATCAATTGTGAGATAGTCTGCGATGTACCTGGGACCAGCACTGAACAAGATGGACCCGTTGGTGAACCGATAATTTTCGCTGATCAGTGCTACCCGGTTGTTGAGCTGCTTTTTGCCG
>JAADGM010000064.1 GCA_013152375.1 FCB group bacterium
GGAATTCCCTGGTCTGAGGAGTACGGCGGAACCGGTATGGACACAATGGCCCTGGTCATTGCCATTGAAGAACTTGGAAAAGTCTGTCCCTCTACGGCGGCGATCATGATGGCTCACACCAGTCTGGGCTCGGCACCCATCTATCACTTTGGAACCGAGACCCAGAAGCAGAAATATCTGCCAAAACTTGCATCAGGAGAGATGCTGGGTGCTTTTGGGCTCACGGAACCCAATGCGGGCAGTGATGCCGGCAACACCCAGACCCGGGCTGTCGCCCAGGGTGATGAGTATATTATCAATGGTCAGAAAATCTTCTGTACGAATGCCGGTTTTGCCGGCGTGATCATTTTTACAGCACGGCTGATAGAAGATGGCGAAGATCGGGGCATCGCTGCTTTTCTTGTGGATCAGGGGACCGAAGGTTTGTCTTTAAGTCCTCCGGAACACAAAATGGGGTGGAGAGCCTCCGATACCCGTGCCGTATTTTTCGCCGATATGCACATCCCGAAAGAGAATTTGCTGGGATCTCCCAGCGGCGGTTTCAAGCAGTTCCTGAAAACGCTCACCGGCGGCAGGATCACAATTGGGGCTTTATCTCTGGGAACAGCCCAGGGGGGGTATGAAGCCGCCCTGCAGTATTCACAGGAAAGAGAAGCTTTCGGGAAACCCATAAATAAATTCCAGGGTATCAGCTTCAAGCTGGCCGATATGGCCACACAGATCCAGGCGGCCAAGCACCTCGTATATAATGCCGCCTGGCTGAAAGACCAGGGGTATCCCGTGATCAAGGAAGCAGCCATGGCAAAATTATTCGCCAGCGAGACCGCCATGGCGGTCACCACCGAAGCCATTCAGATACACGGCGGCTACGGCTATCTCAAAGACTACAATGCCGAGCGGTTTTTCCGAGATGCTAAGATACTGACTATCGGCGAGGGTACCAGCGAAGTCCAGCGGATCATCATCTCCAGAGAAATTCTCAAGGCAGTCAGTACAGTATGATCAACGTCCATGCTGTCAACGAGGTCAATGATCGATTGCAGATTGATTTCAGCGTACTGGAGAATTGCTGTCGGACGGTCCTGAGAGACCATGACTGCCGCAGGGGAGAGATCACTTTTATTTTTACCACGGATGCACCCCTGAATAAGTTGAAAATACAGTATTTTGATCAGGATGTGCTGACGGATGTCATCGCCTTTAATCTTGAGGAGGAAGGACAGCCCCTGGAAGGTGAAGTCTATATCAGCTGGGACCGCACTCTGGAAAATGCAAATCTCTTTCGGGAAGAACCGGCCCGTGAATTGAAGCGGCTTGCCATTCATGCCATCCTTCATCTGATCGGCTTTGACGACGGGACTGAACAGGAAAAGGCCAGGATGAGCAAACTGGAAAATCATTATCTGGAGGAAATACCCGGTTCACTGGTCCGGTAAAGGTGATTTATTATCTCGCCATTTTTGTTGTGATGCTGTTGCTGTCTGCCTTGTTTTCAGGTTCGGAGACGGCTTATTTCAACCTGAAGACACATCGGGAGAAAATTCCCGAAGATATTAAAATTCTGCTGCGGGATCCGCGTAAACTGCTGGTTGCACTGCTCACGGGGAATACGGTTGTGAACACGGTAATGGCCTCTGTCGCCGCCGTACTTACGGCAAGGCTGGCCAGGGTGAATGAATGGTCGGAATCTTTATTGATTTTCGTCGAAGTCGGGACTGTTACCGTCGTCCTGCTGATCTTCGGGGAGGTGCTGCCCAAGATCATCGCTATCCGCAAATCTGAGGAATTTGCTAAAAATGTTCGGCTGCCCCTTAAGCTCCTGATCCTGATCCTGAATCCTCTTGCCATTTTATTCTATACCGTGACCCACTGGCTGCTGAAATTATTTCGCTTTAAATCAGAGAAAATTTTTGATTCTGAGGAAGAACTGATCATCCTGACCGAGATCAGCGAAGAACAGGGCACTCTGCAGACCGAGGAATCTGAAATGATCCAGTCCATTTTTGATTTTCACGACAAAGCCGTACATGAGATCATGACGCCCCGGGTTGATATGGTTGCCCTGCCTTCAAACACACCGCTTGACGATGTTATGCAGCTGATCTGCGAAAAACAATTCTCCAAGATCCCCATCTACAAAAAGCAGGTTGATGACATCAAGGGGATCCTCTACGCAAAAGACCTGCTCCCCTTTGTAACGGGGACAAGGCCGGAAGTAAATCTGGCCTCACTTGCCAGAGCGCCCTTCTTTGTGCCGGAGAATAAAAATCTGGACGAGCTTCTCGATGAATTCAAACGGAAAAAAACCAACATAGCAATCGTCGTTGATGAATGGGGCGGAACGTCGGGTCTTGTTACGTTGGAGGATGTGGTGGAAGAGGTCATCGGTGAACTTCAGGACCCCTATGACCATGAAGTCAGTCTGCTCAGGATCCTGCCCAATAACGATCTCATAGTCGATGGTAAAATGACCCTGAATGATCTTGAAGAGGAGACTTCACTGCAGTTCCCTGAAGAAAGAGACTACGATACGCTGGGCGGCTTTTTCTTTGAGAAATTCGGTAATATTCCTGCCGTAGGAGATTCAATACGCTATCAACGCAGAATTTACACCGTAAAAAAAATGGTGGGACGACGAATCGCTAAAGTACACATAGGACCGGAAATGGAGCCTGAAACGGATACGAATGAAGAACCATAAAGCCGCATCAGTTCAGTTTCTTCGACTTATCAGCACTCTTGAAAAACTTCGTGGGGCAAACGGCTGTGACTGGGACAGGGCGCAGACCGCCCGCTCGCTGATTCCCTATCTGCTCGAGGAGACGTATGAAGTCATCGAAGCCATTGAAGAAGGTAATCCGGATCATCTAAAGGAGGAACTTGGCGATCTGGCTCTGCATCTGGTTTTCCAGGCTCAAATTGCCAGCGAGCAGGATACATTTGATATCTCCGACGCTCTTGATCATATCAGCTCAAAACTCATCCGGCGGCATCCCCAGGTTTTCGGTGCCGGAGTCTCGGGCACGCCGAATGTGAACGGCCAACGCTGGGAAAGCATCAAGCATAAAGAAAATCAACGGGAAAATTTCCTGGATGGCGTGCCTAAAAATCTCCCTGCTCTGACACGAGCCCGACGGCTGCAGGAAAAAGCCGCTAATGTCGGCTTTGACTGGAAAGAGATTCAACCTGTCTGGGATAAAGTCCACGAAGAACTTACGGAGCTAAAGGAAGCCTGCGCAGAAAACGACCCGAATAAAATGGAGGACGAGCTGGGCGATGTCCTGTTTTCCCTGGTTAACCTGGGACGATTTCTGAAGATCAGTTCGGAAGAAGCCCTGCGCCGCACAATCGGCAAATTCGAAAGTCGGTTCAGGGGTGTCGAACGCCGACTCAGAGAACAAGGTAAGTCACTGGAAGAATCCAGCCTTGAAGAAATGGACTTGCTCTGGGAAGCCGAAAAGAAAACTCCCCGGGGATAACCTCTCGCCCCCGGCCCCGGCTTCGTTTTCATTAACTTCAGCTTATCAACCAATGAGATGTTGGTTTGGATAAGGTTATTGCCTATTCTTGGCTGTGCCTTATATTCGAGAACCCCTAAATTCGCGGCGTGAAAATACTCTCCAGATACATATTACGTGAACACCTGATGCCCTTCATCTTCGCTCTGGTGATCCTGCTTTTTGTACTGCTGGCAAATTTCCTGCTGAGATCTATCGATAAATTCCTGGGGAAAGGTCTGGATATGGGCATCCTGATCGAATTTCTGTTTTTGAACCTTGCCTGGATCCTGGCCCTGGCCGTCCCAATGGCCGTACTGATCGCCACTCTGATGGCCTTTGGCCGGCTGTCGGCTGACAATGAAATAGTTGCCATGCGGGCTTCAGGCATCAGTTACCGGTCCCTGCTGCTGCCGTCTATCGGATTTGGTCTGGCGGTCACTGCATTGATGATCCTCTTCAACAACTGGGTCCTGCCGGATATGAATCATCGGGCACGCTTACTTTCCTCCGATATCAGCCGTAAGCGGCCAGACCTTGAATTTGAAGTGGGGTATTTTATTGACGCTCTTCCCGAGAATACGATCCTCATTGGTGGCAGGGACGGCAAAGTATTTCGGGATATTACGATCTTCAGTAAAGGGGAAAGAGTTGCCCAGCGCACGGTGATCGCTGATTCCGGCACTGTTGAAACCATCGATGACGGAGTCGTGCTGCATCTCAGTGACGGGATTATTCACGAACTCGGGAGCAACAACGACGAATACAGGGAAATTCGGTTCAAAGAATATCAGGTCGTCATCCCCGTTGACAATATGCTCCTCACTCGTCGAGAAAGCTCAATCCGGGGGGATCGCGAAATGACCTATGGCATGATGAAGAAGAAAATTACAAACTATCGGGGGAAGATCGATGAAGTCTGGGAGCGCATCGACTCCCGGCTGAACAACGAAGCAGACCTCAATATCCTCCATCAGCATCAGCCGGAAATCGTAAAGTTGCAGCTGGAGACCTTTAAACTTACAATGACGGACTCATTGCGCAATATGGAAGACGAAACGCTTCTGTTGAAGTTCAAACGCCGGTTCAAAAATTTGCAGCGCGGAATCAACAGCGACTTCAGACTGATTGAATCTTATCACAGATCCATTTACAAATATATGGTAGAGTTGTATAAAAAGTTTTCCATCCCGTTTGCGAGTATCGTATTCATTCTCATCGGCGCACCATTGGGTATAATGACCCGCCGGGGAGGATTTGCCATGAGTATGGCCATGAGTCTCGGATTTTTTATTATTTACTGGGCTTTCCTCATCGCAGGAGAAGAACTGGCGGACCGTATGCTGCTCACGCCCTTCCTGGCCATGTGGCTCCCCAATATTCTGCTGGGTATTGTGGGACTCTATCTGTGCTTCATTACTTCAAGAGAACAAAAATTGATCAACTTTGAGATTTTTAATATTTTTAAGCGGAATCGGAATAACAATGGTGCTGTCCTTCCTTCATAAAAGTCCTTCCATCCCGTCAAGCTGCTACATAGCAAAAAACGCCTTCGTTATCGGGGATGTTACAGCAGGAGAACGAGTCAGTGTCTGGTTTGGGGCTGTGGTCCGTGGAGATATGAATTACATCCGAATTGGAGCAGGAACGAATATCCAGGATAATGTCACAGTGCACGTGACATCGGAAACGGCTCCAACGATCATCGGTGAACGAGTGGTTGTGGGGCATAATGCCATCATCCACGGTTGTACAATCGAAGACCAGTGTCTTATCGGCATGGGAGCTATTATCATGGACAGGGTTGTTATCGGCAGAGGTTCCATCATCGGAGCCGGGACTCTGATCCCGCAAGGTTCAATCATTCCGGAGAGATCTTTGTTTGTCGGACAGCCGGGAAGGTTCAAGCGCAGCGTTACGGAAGCTGAATTCCATGAGATAAATGAGAGCGCTAAGCTGTATATGGACTATGCTGAAGTTTACAAAAAGAATGAGGGATTGAAATGAAGTCAGCTTATGAACTGATCCAGGATAAACAGAGCGGCAAAGAAAATACACCTGAAGAGTTAGCGTTCCTGGTGAATGGGTTCACGGACGGGAAAATACCGGCTTACCAGATGTCGGCCTGGCTCATGGCGGTTTATTTTCAGGGGATGTCTCCTGGCGAGACACTGGCTTATACAAAGGTCATGTTGGAGTCCGGCCGGCGAATGGATTTTTCCTATCTCGATGGTTTTGCCGTGGACAAACACAGTACGGGCGGTGTAGGGGATAAAGTTTCTCTGATCCTGGGACCACTGCTGGCGGCCTGCGGCTGTTATGTTCCTATGATCTCAGGCAGGGGCCTGGGACATACCGGCGGTACTCTCGATAAGCTGGATTCCATTCCCGGTTACCGTACCGGTATAGAACTGGACGAATTTAAAAAGATCGTGGAAACAGTGGGCATCTCCATGATCGGTCAGACGGATGATATCTGCCCGGCGGACCGCGCTATTTACGCACTCAGGGATGTCACCTCAACTGTGGCCTCACTTCCACTGATCAGCGGAAGCATCATGAGTAAAAAAATTGCCGAGGGAATTTCAGGTCTTGTACTGGACATCAAATGCGGGAACGGAGCTTTTATGCGAACCGAAGAAGAGGCGGAATTGTTGGCCCGGCTTCTGCTGAAAGTGGGTCAGGATTATGGATTGAAAGTCTCGTTTTCGGTCACGGATATGAATCAGCCACTGGGGAATGCGGCTGGGATTTGGTGCGAGGTGAGAGAAAGTATCGATATACTGAAAAACAAGGCTCCGGCAGATATTCTGGAAGTAATCCTCACCCTTGGAGAGCAGGCATTGGTGCTGGCAGGGCAAGCAGGAGACCTGCGGAAAAGGCTCAAGCAGGCCATCGCAGATGGTTCAGCCTACGAGAAATTCCAGCAGATGGTATCTGCCCAGGGTGGTTCAGTACAGGCTTTGGAAAACCCCGCCACGAATACGCCAAGCTGTGAGGCCGTTATTCCCGCTCCCGCAGATGGTTACTTTTACCGGATCGATACACTTCAGGCGGGACTTGCGGTAATTGCTCTGGGCGGCGGCAGAAAGGTCCAAAGCGACACTCCGGACCCCACGGCCGGGTTTATACTGCAGCATAAAATCGGAGATGCTGTAAACGCCGGAGACCCGTTGGTCAAAATATTCTGCTCCGACAGCCGCAAACTGGAAGAGGGGAAACGTATTCTTGCCAGGGCAGTCACCATTGATGCAAAAGCTCCCGATGTTCGGGAGCTGATTTACGGGACCTATCCCGAACTGCCGGCTAAATAATCAGAATACTGTGCTGCGATAGGCTGGTTTTATCAGAACCGGACCGAGTTAATCTTTAAACCGGCTGAACGGATTCGAGTGGATGGGGCAGATTTTTTTCGGTTGAGCATCGGTGAGAAAAATTTCCCTGATCCGTGAATCTCTGGGGCACCATTGTGATACTTTTTCGTAGGAGTCCTTGCATATCTCAACTTCGACGATACCGGCTGGTCTTTCCCAGTCGGTCGGCGGGTATTCTTTGACCTCATAGATTCCCTTCATCGCCCGGGCCCAAATCGGCAGTGCCGCCTGAGAACCGTATTGTTTTTTCCCCAATGAAATAGCCGGGTCATCCATACCCACCCATACGCCCATGGCAATTTGCGGTGTAAACCCTACAAACCAGGCATCGGCTTTACTGTTGGTTGTACCCGTTTTCCCGGCTGCCGGCCGGTTGAATTTATATTTCCAGCGGATGGATTGTCCGGTTCCTGCATCCACAACCGAACGCATCATATCCCGCAGTAAATAGATGACCGCCTCATCCCGGACTTCACGGGATTCCGGGCTGAATTCCCTTACGACCCGGCCGTAACGATCCTCGATGCGGGTAATACCAATGGGACTGTTGTAAATACCGTTGTTATCGATAGCGGCATAAGCGGCTGTTACCTCGAGAGGAATAACCCCCGAAGAGCCCAGGGCAATGGCTTCCACTGCATCGAGCCGTGTAGAGATGCCGAAGTCTCTTGCTGTCTGCTTCACCTGCTGCGGCGTGACCAGTTCCTGAACGACGCGAACGGAGATCAGATTGAGTGAGCGCCTCAGCCCATCCCGCAAGGTCGTCAGTCCCCCGGTTGACCCATCGTGATTGGAGGGATTCCATTTGTCCTTGCAGGCTGCATCCAGGCACACCTGAATAGGTTGGTTCATCAACTGTGTTGTTGGCTTGTAGTGGTTTTCCAGAGCAGTCAAATAAATGAAGGGCTTGAAAACAGAACCGGGCTGGCGCACGGCCTGCACGGACCGGTTAAAATGGTCGGCATAGATATCTTCATTTCTGCCACCGATCATCGCCAGAATATGACCATTGCCAGGGTCCAGTACTACGGCAGCACCCTGAACCAGAAACTGGTTGCGCAATTCCACGGGTATGATAAGCGAATCCGACTTGAGAATCTTCCGTGCGGAGTCAGCTGTGATCGGGAAACCGGATTGCGCCAGGGCAAATTTTAATTTTTCTGAATCCTTTAAATACTCCTTGTTCAAAACAGCCTGGTCATGGTCAATTCCCCTTTGAAAAGCCGCTTCGAGGATCTGCTGTATTTCCATGTTCAGGGTTGTATGAATGATCAGCCCATCCTTGTAAAGGTTGATCCCGAGTTCTTCATCAATCTTCTCGAGCTCTCTGCGGATGTACTCTGCGAAATATGAAGCCGTCCCGGGTTTTTCGGTGAGTTCTTTCCGCGAGAGCGGTTTTTCAAGGGCCTCGGCATATTTCTGATCGGAAATATACCCGCGATCATGCGTCACCGAAAGCACCAGATTCCTGCGCACGAGAGCCCTGTCCGGATGATTCAGGGGGGAATACTTCGCCGGTGCCGGCAGAAGGCCGATGAGCGTAGCACATTCGCCGAGGCTGAGATCACCGATATCCTTGCCGAAATAATCTGCTGCGGCAGACTGCACGCCATAAGCCCCATGACCAAAATAGACAGAATTCAGATACAGTTCCATGATTTCGGCCTTCGTGAACGTTTTCTCTATCTGAATGGCCGTCAGCAGTTCTTTTATTTTCCTGAGAATTGTCTTTTTGAAACCAATCGTGTTGTACATATTCCGGGCCAGCTGCTGAGTGATGGTGCTGGCTCCCTGCCGCGTTGAAAGAGTGGCGACATCAATCAGTATGGCCCGGACAATGCCCTTTATACTCACTCCCGCATGATTGTAAAAATCCCGGTCTTCCATGGAAATCAGAGTATTTATCAAATCTTTAGGAACGGCTCCGATACGCACAATGTCGCGTTTATAAATGTACAATTCTTTGATCAGTTTGCCGTCGGCAGACATGATCTTGGAAACTGAATCAGGATTGAATTGCTGCAGTTCAGCCAGGGAGGGTAAATCCGCCGCAATAATGATCAGGTAAATGATGACACTGATAAAAAGGGCTGTGAGGACCATGAAGGCATTCAAAAATGCCCTTGACCAGGTAAGTGGTTTTCTCCTTCGTTTTGTTTTTGACTTTGGAGTTTGACTTTTTTTATTTTTCAAATTCTTTGACCAAGAAGTTCTCATTCACCGGACGTACTCGACATGGTTCGGTCCAATATACCTGCGACGCGGGACGGCTATTAATCCTGAATTATTGCCTTAAAATGTGAGGTTCAGGGTTCACGAAAGAGTACGATCCGGGTAAAAAAATCGCCGGAGTCATAATATGAAGACCGGCGATTAGGAAATCCTGCACTTCAGGCATTTGGATCAGGCATCCTCCCGCCGTTTTGAAGTTCGCTGCGGTCGTGGCGGAAGATTCATGATCTCATCGTGAAAATACTCTGCGATATAGTTCACGATGGTTTTCATGCAAATCAGCCCGATGGGTTTCCGGTGTTCATCCAGGATGGGGACGTGACGATATCCGCCGTCGGTCATCCGGTTCAGCGCAAAGGCAATGGGATCTGTGCTCCGCAGCCACTGGGGATTTACCGTCATATAGTCCTTCACGACTTCCGTATCGAGATCTACCGGCCTTCCGACAATTTTCATTAGAATATCCCGCTCTGTGAAGATCCCCTTCAGTTTATTGTCTTCAATGATGATGATACAGCCCTGGTGGTGATCTTTGATCGCATTTACAACAGTACGTAATTTATCTCCGGGACTTGCAGTGACGAAGTCTCTATACGGCAGCTGACTGATCTCATCTTCCAGCCGAATTGCCTTTACAAATTTTCTGACGCGTGAATCGCTGAAATCCGTTATCTGGTGCAGTTCGTCCTCCAGGGGGTCGTACATGGTGTTTTCCTTTTCTTCGGTCATAAAATACCTCTATCCTTTCATCAAACGGTCCAGGTATAGCCTTCATGAAAAAGAGCTTCGATGTTACCTTCACCTTTTTGCTCTTTGGCATAATCTATCTGTTTAATCATCATGTGATCATAAGTTTCAACATCCTGATGATAAAATACTCCGATCGGCGTTGGAAAATCCTTCAAATAGGTTAATTCACTCAACAGCAGCGCCTGAATTTTATTTGTCTCATCATGGATCAGAACGTGGTCATGTGACGTTTTCCCATCCAGCTGGATCACTTCAAGATGCGAACCGTTGAGTCTAAGACCTTTGTCTTCATTTTTTCCGAAGATCATGGGTTTGCCATGCTCCAAAACCAGAACATTTTCCGCCTTTACTTCTTTCTCGGTCAGGTGGGAAAAGACACCGTTATTGAAAATAAGACAGTTCTGATAGATCTCGACAAAAGCCGTTCCCGTGTGTGTGTGGGCATGCTTCAAAAGTCCCTGCAGATGTTTTTGTTCCCGGTCAATGCCCCGTGCGATAAACGTACCGGCAGCCCCTAAAGCCAACTGTGGCGGGTTAAAGGGATAATCGATGGAACCGAAAGGCGAGGATTTGGTCACTTTCCCAAGTTCGGAAGTCGGCGAATACTGCCCCTTGGTCAATCCGTAAATCTCGTTATTGAAGAGCAGTATATTGATGTCAAGATTCCTTCTAAGCAGATGGATCATGTGATTTCCGCCGATGGCCAGACCGTCACCATCCCCGGTGATTACCCAGACGGACAGCTCCGGATTCGTGAGCTTAACCCCGGAAGCAAGGGCGGTTGCCCGTCCGTGTATGCCGTGAAATCCGTAAGTGTTCATGTAATAGGGAAATCTGCTGGAACAGCCAATCCCCGAAATCACAACGATGTTTTCTCTGGGGACCCCCAGTTCCGGCATGATCTTTTGAACTTGTGAAAGAATTGCATAATCGCCGCAACCCGGGCACCAGCGGACTTCCTGGTTCGATATGAAGTCCTTTTTACTCAGGGCAGCAGGTTTTGTTTTAACCTCATTCATCACGCCAATCCTTTCAACATTTCGACCATTTTATTATAAATATCACTTTGGGTGAAGGGCACCCCTTTCATCTTATGCAAACCTTCGGTTTTCACTACGAATTTCCCCTGAATCAGAGTTTGTAATTGTCCCATATTCAGCTCCGGTATCAGAATTTGCTTAAATTTCCCCAGGACTTCTCCCAGATCTTTTGGGAAAGGGTTCAGATGGGTCAGTTGCACATGACCGACCGAAAGACCCTTTGCCAGAGCATTTTCGACTGCAGTTCTGATAGCGCCGAAAGTGCTGCCCCAACCGAGGATTAACAGCTCACCGCTGCTATTTCCAAATGGAACAACGGGCGGGAAGGAGTCTGCAATGATATCCAGCTTGCGCTGACGCAATTCGGTCATGAGCTGATGGTTTTCCGGTGTATAATTTACATTTCCCGTACCTTCTGATTTTTCCAGTCCGCCCACCCGATATTCCATATTGGCAGTTCCCGGAACAACCCAGGGGCGTGCCAGTGTCTTCTCATCATGCCGGTAGGGTAAAAAGTCTTCAGGGTCTGTTTTTTTGTGAGTCTTGATTTCCGGTAATTTTTTATATTCCGGAATGCGCCAGGGTTCGGACCCGTTACCGAGATAGCCGTCGGAAAGCAGGATCACCGGGATCATGTGTTCGAGGGCAATCCGGCAGGCTTCATAGGCAGCGTCAAAACAGTGGGCAGGCGTCTGTGCCGCAACAACGGGGATCGGTGCTTCTCCGTTCCGCCCCAGGACTGCCTGAAACAGGTCCGACTGTTCGGTTTTGGTGGGCAGCCCCGTTGAAGGTCCCCCCCGCTGCACATTGATTATCACCATGGGCAATTCAACGGATACTGCTAGTCCGAGCGCCTCGGTTTTCAACGCCATGCCTGGCCCGCTGGTGGCCGTTATGGCCAGATCTCCGGCATAGGCTGCTCCGATCGTGCTCATCACACCGGCAATTTCGTCTTCTGCCTGGAACGTTTTAACGCCGAAATTCTTAAATCCCGACAGATAATGAAGAATATCGCTGGCCGGTGTAATGGGATATCCGCCATAAAACAGCTCTAACCCTGCTTTTCTCGCCGCGGCGACCAAACCGAAACTGACAGCCTGATTTCCCATGATGTTCCGATAGGTTCCTTTTTTGAATTTGGCCTTCGGGATCCGATAGTTTGTCCTGATGATCTTTATCGTGTGGGCATAATTGTAACCGGCTTTCAGGGAACGCCGGTTAGCCTCGGCGAGATCCGGATATTTCCCGAATTTAGCCGTAATAAAATCGATCGTTGAATCCAGATTCCGGTCGTACATATAATAGAGGAATCCCAGGGCAAACATATTAGCGCTGCGGTTGATCACTTTAGGAGAAAGATTGAGATCTTTTACCGAATTTGCCACCAGTTCGGACATATTGACCTCAGCCACCCGATAATCCTTAAGCGTTTTGTCTTCAAGGGGATTGCTCTCCCAGCCCGCGAGTTTATAGTTTCGGGGAGTGTAGTTCACCGAGTTCAGCAGCAACAGGCCGTTGATCTTGAGGTCTTTAAGATGCACTTTCAGCGCAGCCGGGTTCATCGCCACGAGAACATCCAGAGTGTCACCCGGAGTGTATATGTTCTGACTACCGAATTGGATCTGAAACGAACTTACACCGGCCAGTGAACCGGCCGGTGCGCGGATTTCCGAGGGGTAATCGGGAAATGTTGAGAGATCGTTTCCGACGATTGCGGTATTATTGGTGAATTGACTGCCCGTAAGCTGCATGCCATCCCCTGAATCACCCGCAAACCGGATTGTGACGACATCGACCTCTTCGGTAGTTTTACTTATTTTTTGTTGATCTTCAGCCATGTGAATTTTTGGCAAACCTTTCCGTTAATGCTAAATTATTTCTGTATCGGATAACTTAAATTACCGAGTAATAAAACTACATAACAAAGGTTTAAAAGGATTCTGGCCTTAAATTAGCGGGTATGCAACCGTGACGTGAAAAGTCCGGAAATCTCATTTTATCTCTTCAACTGGCATAATCAGCGTGTCTCATTTCACCCTGTCGGCTTAACTTTAGCCTGCGGTATTAAATAAAATGACGGCCACTAAATACAAATTAACCTCAATGAGCTCCGGCTCCGGGTGAGCCTGTAAGCTAGCTCCGGAGGATCTATCATTCGTTTTATCTCAACTCAAACCCCTGAAAGGGGGTAGCAGCGACGTGGGCTATGATTCGCTCGATGACGCTGCAGTCTATCACCTGAAGGATGGCCGAATTCTGATTGAAAGTGTGGATTTCTTCACACCCATTGTGGATGATCCTTTCCTCTTCGGCAGTATTGCTGCGGTGAATGCCTTATCGGATATTTATGCCATGGGCGGAGTTCCTTTGTTTGCCCTGAACATTACCGGCTTTCCCAGTGAAACGCTTCCCCTTTCAGTACTGGCGGACATACTCAAGGGTGCCGAAGCCGTAGCAGATGAAGTTGGGATCCCTGTTCTGGGAGGGCATTCCATCAAAGACAAGGAGCCTAAATTCGGTTGGGTAGTAACCGGAGAAGCCGGGCCCGGAGGTGTCATCCGCAACAGCACGGCACAGCCGGGGGATATTCTGGTACTCACCAAGCCCCTGGGCTCAGGCATCCTTACGACGGCTATAAAAAGAGGGTTAGCAGATGAGATACTGATCGAAGGGGTTGTGGAACTGATGCGAACCCTGAATAGAGCCGCAGCCAAAGCCATGGTAAAAGCGGGCGTGTCCGCCTGTACTGATATAACCGGGTACGGACTGTTGGGTCATCTGGCTGAAATGTGCGAAGCCAGCAATGTTTCTGCCGTACTCGACTTCACACAGATACCCTTTATGGAAGGCGTCTTCGAGTTGGCGGCGAAAGGGGTTGTTCCTGGCGGCTCCAAAAAGAACCTGGCTTTCGTAAGCCCGAAGGTGGCTTTTGAAGCAGACCTGGCTCCTTATCAGCAGCTCATGCTGGCAGATGCCCAGACATCAGGCGGTTTGCTCATCGCCGTCTCTCCCGACTCAGCACCACAGCTCCTCGATGAACTGGAAAAAAACTGTAGGTACTCACCCGCCGTGCTCGGTAAACTATATCGCAGCGCAGAAAAGAAAATATATATTAAATAGACTATTGACCCTCAGAACGAACACCGTACAGGCAACATCCGCAGGATTTTCCATAAAGATATTCAGTGAATATAACCACGAGTTGTCCGACCCAGCGCGCCCGGCCTACTTCTTTGACTATTCCGTGCAGATCACCAATCACAATCCGGTCTCCGCACAACTTGTTTGCCGTTCCTGGAAGATCATCGATGCAAACGGAGCCGAAAACCATATCTCGGGTCAGGGGACCAAGGGTGAAAAACCAATCATTAAATCCGGGGAATCCTACAACTACCGCAGTTTCTGTATATTACCCACAGAATTCGGTATTATGAAGGGGGTTTACCGCATGGAAGACGCTCACGGAAAGTCCTTTGAGGTCAAAATCCCTACTTTTCAGTTGCTGAAATCTTCAGCAATTCATTAATTCCCAGGCGACAATCCCCAACCGTAATCTGAATCAATCGTTGGTCTCGTAGTCCAGGAGGTAATGTGCACCCCTGCTTTCACGTGCTTCGAGGGTTGCATCCACCACAGCGATGGCAGCCTGCAATCCGTTACGCAGTCCTATGATGTTCTCATCGAGCTTGGCGTTGCGGTAAAATCGTTCCACATCAATTTGCAGATTCCGCAGGATAGTCCGGGCCCTGTGCAGACGCTCCCGGGTGCGGATGAGCCCCACGTAGTTCCACATGGTGCTTTTGATGGTTTGCCAGTCCTGTCGGATCAGAGCAGGATCTATAACCTGGGAGGCATTGTACCAGGGGTCAATGTCGGGGAACCAGATATCGTCCTCACAGTGATCTGCCGCATCTTTCCCTGCCTTAAACCCCCAGACCAGAGCTTCCAACAGGGAGGAACTGGCCAGACGGTTTGCACCATGGACACCCGTACATGAGACTTCCCCGACTGCATAGAGCCGGTTCAGGGAAGTCCTCCCCACCAGATTTACAGACAATCCGCCGCAGCTGTAATGAGCTGCCGGAACGACCGGAATAGGCTCTTTCGTTATATCGTATCCTTTTTCCAGACAGACCCGGTATATCCCGGGGAATCGCCTTTTAACCCAGGCAGGTTTTTTATGCGAGATATCCAGATAAACACAAGACTGCCCCGTATCCAGCATGGTTTGGTGAATCCCTCTGGCAACAATATCCCTGGGCGCCAGAGATCCCTGGGGATGAAATTGGGTCATGAATTCCCGGCCTTCATGTGTGAGCAGACGGGCCCCCTCGCCCCGCATGGACTCCGTGATGAGAAAACGACCGGATTCGTGAAAAAGTGTCGTAGGATGAAACTGGATGTACTGGAGATTGATGCAACGAGCGCCTGCCCGCCAGCCCATGGCAATGCCATCTCCCTGAGCTTCCGGAGGATTAGTCGTGTGCAAATAGATTTGACCCAATCCGCCGGTGGCCAAAATCGTACGGTTTGCAAATATGGGAATAATCCTGCCGGTGGAATTGTCCAGTACAATTGCTCCAAAACAGGTGGGTTTCTTGTAAATATCTGTGGATGAATTTGAATGATGGGAATATGTCAACAGATCGATGGCTGTGTACCCCGTACGGAGGTCAATTTTAGGATGACGCTGCAGCAGTCGTGTAACCTTTTTCTGGACAGCATAACCGGTCTGATCTTTTGAGTGCACGATTCGCGGTACTGAATGTCCGCCTTCTTCAGTCAAATCGAATTCCCCTTTGGAATTCTTATCGAAACGGACTCCACAGCGCCTGATCAACAATTCCTCCACCAATCCCGGTCCTTCCCTGCAAAGTTGATCCACGGCAGGTTCCCAACAATGCCCCGCTCCGGCAGTCATGATATCCTTTTTTAATTCTTCCGGGGGATCGTCGTTGTTTTTATAGATGATGCCGCCCTGAGCCCGGGGAGTATTACCGCCCAGGACATCATCGGTCTTGCTGATCACGGTAACGGAAATCCCCCTGTCGGCAGCACTGATGGCCGAGATGGCGCCTGCCAGACCAGAACCGATTATCAGTAATTCCGATTTCAACATCAGCGCAACTTTTTCACTGGATGAACTCCATGCGTATATCTCTGCTGCCGGCACTGTGGGTCAGTGCACCCACTGAAATTGCATCGACCCCTGTCACGACATAATCTGCGAGAGTTGCCAGGGTGATACCGCCGGATGCTTCAATGAAGATGGAGTCACCTCTTTCGGAGTTGCGGATCAACTGCACGGCATTAACGATTTCGCCCGGCGACATGTTGTCCAGCAGGACTCCGTCCACACCAGCCGTCAGACCTTCCCGCAGCTGGTCGAAAGTATCCACTTCAAGCTCAATAGGAAGATCGGTTCGGGCTTTGCGGCAGTTTTCCACTGCTCGGGTCACACCACCGGCGGACCTAAGGTGATTGTCCTTGATGAGAATCCCGCTGGAAAGATCCAGGCGATGATTATGGCCGCCGGCAGCAGCTACGGCATATTTTTCGAAAAGCCGCAGGCCCGGTGTCGTTTTCCGCGTATCCAGTATCTTGACACGATGGGGACGGGCAATTTTAACGAACTTTGCCGTGAGGGTGGCAATACCGGCAAGCCGCTGAAGCAAATTCAGCACGACCCTTTCCCGGGTCAGCAGATCGACAAAGGGGCCGCTGACGGATGCGATGACCTCACCACCCTTCAGAGCAGCACCATCCCCAAAATTCAGCTGAACGGTACAAGCTTCTCCAAAACATCGGGTCAGTAATTCGACCCCGACAAAAACCATCTCCTCTGCTGCGATGATCTCCCCCTGTCCAACCTTGTTGCCGTCACTTACCGTGCTGCGGGTGGTGATATCTCCTTCGGGCAAATCCTCGTGCAGAAAATCTGCGAGCTTTGCTTTAACATAGGCTTCTGGAAGGTGTTTTAGTTGAGGGTAGCTGATCAACTGAGTTCCAGCATTCTTTCGAGGGGCTTCAGGGCCGCCAGCCGCAGGGACTCAGTCATGGTGATCTCGGGCGACAGGGTTTCCAGAGCAGTTACCATTTTCTCCAGGGTATTGAGGCGCATGTAAGGACATTCGTTGCAGCTGCAGCCTTCTGTATTACCCACGGCAATATAGGTTTTCTCAGGATTTGCCAATTCCATCTGATGAATAACGCCCGGCTCCGTGACAATGATCAGTTCAGTCTCAGGGCCTTCCACGGCATACTGGATGATTTTTGTTGTGGAACCGATAATATCCGCATGCTGGAGAACAGCAGCAGTGCATTCGGGATGTGCCAGCACCTTCGCTTGCGGGTGACGAACTTTTAAGCGGACAATTTCCTGCTCGGAAAAAATCTCGTGCACCTGGCAGGCCCCGTGCCAGAGTTTGAGGTCCCGCCCGGTTTTTTTGGCCAGGTAAGCCCCTAATAGTCTGTCAGGTGCAAAAATGATCTTCTCATCTTCGGGAAGACTGTTGATGATCCGCTCTGCGTTGGATGAAGTGCAGATGATATCGGAGAGGGCTTTGACAGCGGCCGAACAGTTGATGTAGGAAATTACAGTGTGATCCGGATACTTCCGGACCCACCGTGAAAATTCATCCGCCGGGGCCGAATCCGCCAGAGAACAGCCCGCCTCAAGGTCGGGGATGAGCACCGTCCGCTGAGGATTCAGTATTTTTGCCGTCTCCGCCATGAAATGAACGCCGCAGAACAGAATAACATCGGCGGATGTTTGCTGGGCCTGCCGGGCCAGAGCCAGGCTGTCCCCCATGAAATCCGCCACATCCTGAATGTCCGGTTCCTGATAGAAGTGAGCCAGGATCACGGCATTCCGCTCCTTTTTAAGGCGTTCGAGTTTTGAAAATATATCTTCCATTTAATCAGTTCAATTTTACTTTAAGAGGGATGTGAAATTTACACTCTCAACTTGTGAATTTTGAAATTGAATTATAGTTGAATCAGGATTGTTACCGTTATGGGGTCATGATGTCTCTCCTCAATCGTGCCGTGCAGGAAATAATAAAAACAACAGAGTGTGCTTTAGCCCTATGCAAGGATGGACTGATGGCGGGTTTATTGGAGCTTTCTGTAAGTAGTTTTCACCGGGCGAATCCCAGCTGTTTCAGGATGTACGATGCGGTTCTAAACGTTATGAATATTTTGTGGTTGAGCCGTAATTTTAAGCCTGTGAAATTACCCATTTATATCGTTTCGGATAACCATTTCAAAATGAGTTTCGCACCGGAAGAACTGAGCCGCAGGTCAAGGCTGTACAGCCTGTTTAATAAAATAAAATCTGCCGGCGGAACATTAATCATCGGTGGGGACTTTTTTGATTTCTGGTTTGATTTCAGAACCGTTATTCCCTCGTACTATAGTGATGTTATTGGTGAACTACGAGAACTGCAGAAGGCCGGGATTGATATCCACTACGTGGTAGGAAACCATGATTACTGGGACTTTGGTGCTTTCACGCGGCTTTTCGGAGCAAAAGTTTATAAAGAGGATCTGCGGTTTACGGTTGGAAAAGAAACTGTGCTGCTCACACACGGAGACGGAATTCTCAGCCGGGATACCAGGTACCGCGTGATGAAAAAGATTATCCGCAGTCCCGTCAGCATTTTTTGTTTTAGATTACTCCACCCTGCTGTGGGTTGCTGGGTAGCACGCAGGGTTTCCAAATCAAGCAGCAACCATAACCATCATTCACCCCGCGAAAAGGACCTGCTGGAACTCAGCGCTTATGCTGAGAAACACTGGAACACTGGTACAAAAACGGTGCTGATGGGTCACTACCACCAGACGGGGATCAGTTCTGCGGGTGAGTACAAGTTTATACACCTGGGAGACTGGCTGACCCATTTTACGGTTACCGTCAGAGACCACCTGGGATGGCGCCAGGAATCGGCCTGAATTTATAAGAGGAATCTTGTCTGCAGGCAGTAACTGGTCAGGCAATCCTGTAATTTGAGAGAATAAAGATGAACCTTATGCAAATTAAGACTTATTGTGGAAGATTGACCTGCCTTGCGGTCTTACTTCTTCTATTCACTTCACCGAATTTTGCAGGCGACCTGCTCAGGCCCTACATTCTCATCGGTGAAAGCGGGGAATCCGTTGAAAAAACAACTGACGAACTCATCAGGGCCATGTTCATGAATAATTTTGAACTGCTGGGCCGTTACGCTCCGGCAGGAGACAGCCAGCGCTATGTGATGGTTGTATCAAATGAACTGCTGAAGGCGGCCATTAATATTGGTCCCTCCAAGGCTGCGCTTTTAGGGGGAATTCGCATCGGTATAACTGCCAAAGGAAAGATGACCTATATCAGCTGCCAGGATCCAGAATATTGGGCAAATGCCTATTTTCAGGAAGATTACCCCAAAGTGCACCTGTTTATTGAGAAATTTAAAGAAGACTTACTGAAAGCAATGCCAAAATTCAGGATGCGCTCCGGTATCGGTTTCGGTTCACAAACCGGACTCAGTGTACAGGACCTGCGGGAATATCATTTTGATCGTAAAGGCGCACCTCAGTTGAACGCTGAAATTTTACTGCATGATTATCCGGATTATACCACGGCGATAACCACAATCGGTGCAAAACTGGAAGCCTCCTCTGCCGTCCGCCAGGTGTTTAAATTTGAACTTCCTGATAAAGAGGTCGCTCTTTTTGGTGTTGCTCTGACGGCCACCCCGGGGGAGCAAAAACTGGTCAAGCTGCTGGATCAGGCTCCCAGAAAAAATACAGCCTTTCTGCCCCTTGAAATCCTGATCGTTGGCCATAAAGTTTATCTGCTGGACCCCCTCTACCGGCTCCCGCTGTCATTCCCGGATATGGACAAACGAAGCTATAAAAAACTCCGTAAGCTGGTCCCGGAGCTGACGGATCAATTGGATTCTTTACTTCACTAGGTTCCTGATTTTTTAAAATGGATCCCGCACTGTGAAACAAGGCCATAGCAATATTAAACGACGGATATTAATTCCTCTTGCTGTGGTTTTGTTTCTGCTGCTTTCTACATCGGTCATTGCCATTTATCAGATGCAGAACCGTCACATCACACAAATTGTTGGGACCAAACTCAGCTCAGTTGACAAACTGTTTAAACAATTGCTGCTGGATGACGGCAATATGCTTTCAAGCCAGATCGATTATTTTGACGGCAGCCGGAGCCTGCAATCCGCCTGGCTCAATAAAGACAGGGAGCGTCTCTACCAACTCTCCAAACCCATCTTTGAAAATATCAGCAATAAATATGCGATCACTCACTTTTATTACATCAGCAAAGATAAGACCTGTTTTTTAAGGGTTCACAGCCCCGCCTATTTTGGGGATCCAATCAAACGGGTTACACTGGAAGAAGCCAGAAGAACCGGTAAGCAGGCTCAGGGCATCGAACTGGGAACCTTTGGCACTTTTACGCTGAGAGTCGTGCGACCCTGGATGATAGACGGTGAGGTTGAAGGGTATATTGAGCTGGGGATGGATATCGGTCATATCACGCCAAAGCTGCAGCAATCTCTGAATTCAGAACTCATCTTCACGGTGGATAAGAAGCATCTTAAGCGGGACCTCTGGGAAAAAGGCCGGCAAATCCTGGGAACGCCTGGTGACTGGGACGCTTTATCACGTGCCGTAATTCTGGATGCCACGATTAATATTGACCTGCCGGAACTGGACCGGGAGATGGACGCACATTATCATAAGCATACCCGGGATCTCTTCAGTTTCTCGAAAGGTGACACAAAATACAGGGGGGGCTATATTCCCCTTCAGGATGCAGGTGGAACAGAAATCGGAGATATCATTGTTCTCAACGACGTCACCGAGCAGGTGGGTGAACTGTATTCATTCGTTGCTGTTCTGATCCTGGTGAGTCTGGTGATCAGCCAGTTACTTATGGTTTTCTTCCACAACTATATCGGCGGAATTGAACAGACGCTCCTGAAATCGCATGCGGATCTGCAGGCAGAGATTGAAGATCATAAAAAAACAGAAGCTGAACTCCATAACTACCATGACCATTTGAAGGACCTGGTTCGGAAAAGAACTGAAGCCCTGAACGAATCAAACGAAGAATTAAAACGAGATATTGCCAAACGGAATGAAGTTGAGGAAGAATTAAGACGACAGAGTCAGTTTGTTATGAGTCTGTATGAATCACTTTCTCACCCATTTTACGTCATCAGTGTCAGTGATTATTCGGTTGTTCTGGCGAATTCAGCAACTACAACAGAACCCTATGAAGGGTTAGCTACCTGCTATGCGCTCACTCACAACAGTACCAGCCCGTGTTCAGGGAAAGATCACCCATGCCCCCTTGAAGAAGTGAAGCGGACCGGAAAACCCTATAATGTTGAGCATATCCATTCCGATGTCAACGGTAATACCGTTATCCAGGATATCCATGGTTATCCAATTTACGACGTGAATGGACAGGTTATTCAAATGATTGAATATGTTCTTGATGTGACGGAACGCAGGCGTATTGAAGAGGAGAAGGCCCGGCTTGAATCTCAATTGAATCAATCCCAGAAGCTGGAGACGGTGGGTGAACTTGTGGATACGGTTGCCCATGAGATCAACACACCGACAGGTGTCATCGCTGCCCACGCGGATGCCATGCTGCTGCAGATTGGAGACTCCGGTGAACACGCTGAGGGACTTAGGACCATCCGCAAACAGACCCGGCGCATTTCCCGGTACACCCGGAGTTTACTTGAGTATTCCCAGCGCGTACAGTTTCAGCCAAATCCCGCCAGGATACAGGACCTCATCGGAGACTGCATTTATCTCTTAGGACATCGGTTCAGGGCCCAGAATATCACCGTTTCCACAACGTTTCCGGACAATCTTCCGGAGATTACCGTGGATAAACTACAAATCGAGCAGGTTTGCATTAATCTGCTGAATAACGCCGTGGACTCTATCGGAAAAAACGGAGAAATCCATATTAGCGTCGATCAGGTCCCAGAGGATACGAGAAGGGCAAGTCCTGCATCCGTTCGAATAGAAGTCCGTGATAACGGGAAGGGCATTAAACCTGATGACCTGCCACATGTTTTTGAACCTTTTTATACAACCAAACTGACTTCCCGGGGAACGGGTCTGGGATTATCAATCTCAAAAGCCATCATCCAGAGGCATCATGGTACTCTGATAGTCAGCAGCGTACCGGGAGAGGGTGCTGTATTTACAATAATATTACCGATATCGAACAGGGGAAAAAAAGTATGATCGCAAATCCAAGAATCATGATCGTTGATGACGAGCAGGACATGCTTAAGGGGACCTGCCTGATATTTAAAAGCCTGGGATTTGATCCTCTGCCGGTATCCGCCGGGAAAATGGCATGTGAATTGATTGAGAGAGAGGAATTCGATCTTGTTCTGTGCGATTTACTAATGCCGGATGTGGATGGGATGGCAGTGCTGGAAACAGCCGTTAAAAAGGCCCCGGAAACGCCGTTTGTCATTTTTACAGCTTATGGAACCATAGACCGGGCCGTGAATGCCATGAGAGCGGGAGCTTTTGATTTTCTGGAGAAACCCATAGAAGTAGAAAAACTCAGGATCATCCTTGAAAAAGGCTTTCGCCAGCGCGAGTTATTCATCGAGCGTCAGAACCTCCTGGATCAGCTGGATACTAAGTACAGTTTCGATAATATTGTTGGCAAAAGTCCGGCCATCACTCAAGTCTTCGAGATGATCAACAGCGTTGCACCCTCAGAATCCAATATTCTGATCACGGGTGAAAGCGGAACCGGTAAAGAATTAATTGCCAGGAGTATTCATGCCCGCAGCAACAGAAAGGTAAAAGCTTTTGTCCCGGTGAACTGCAGTGCCTTCCCTGAGCACCTGTTTGAAGCTGAAATTTTCGGCTATGAAAAGGGGGCCTTCACCGGTGCTTCTCAGCGTAAAATAGGCCTGTTGGAATATGCCAACGGGGGAACGTTCTTCCTGGATGAAGTCTGTGAGCTTCCGCTCAATCTACAGGCAAAAATGTTAAGGGTGTTACAGGACCAGCAATTACGCAGACTCGGCGGGAATAAATTGATTCAGATAAATGCCCGGATTATTTCTGCCTCTAACCGTGACCTGGACAAAGCGCTGAAAGAGGGAATTATTCGGGAAGATTTTTATTACCGCCTGAATGTAATCAATATTCACATCCCACCGCTGCGTGAGCGGGAAGGTGATGTCCCACTGCTGGCGGAATATTTTCTAAAAAATGCTCTTGAAACTTCTTCGAAATATATCAAGGGATTTAATTCCGAGGCGATGGATGCCTTAAAATCTCATCAGTGGCCGGGCAATGTCCGTGAGCTGGAAAATATCGTTGAACGGGCAGTGGCCCTTGTGCGCACTGAAGAAATTACACCCGATGATTTGCCTCCAAATATGCTGGAGAACCGTCAGGGTGAATTTACAGGCCGGGACAATATGTCTCTGGCTGAAGCAAAACAACGCGCCATTGAGACCGTGGAAAAGGAATATTTATTTCATCAGTTAAAAAAACATCGGGGAAACGTAACCCGGCTGGCTGAAGAGTCGGGAATGACCCGTAGAAATATTCATCGCCTTTTAAGTAAATACGAACTGGACCCGAAGATCTGGCGGTAAAATCTTATCTCTTTCTGAGGGCTACTACCTCCCCCCATTCATTATCGGCAGGTATTTCTCAACCCGGAAAGCCTGTTCTAAATCTGTTTGACTTTTCATTATAGTATCTGTTGGCTGGCTTTTTAATAGATTGAAACATCGATATTCCCATTTTAATAAATTGGTATCCAGGGCAGACCCTGGACCCAAAATTCCGGAACAAGTCCCGGGAATTTACCAAATTGTCTCATCCGTCCCGGACGGATTAAAGTTCTTCCGTTAATTGTATCACTTCGCTCCCGAAAACCGATATTTCTACAGTGAGTTTTATTTCTTTGATGCATTGTATCCGTTGCGATAATCAGAGCAATGGACTTTAAGCAGTTTTAGGGCGGGGACTGAATCTCAATTCCATATTCCATCACTAAATCGGGACATTCATGTCCCGATTGCACATCTGTGCC
>JAADGM010000130.1 GCA_013152375.1 FCB group bacterium
ATTGCAGCCACATTTATCGCTTATCCGATGAAAGAGGTTTTTAAGGTTTTCGCCCTGTTGGGCAGGGTCTTTTTTAACAAACAGGCCTCGCTTTCCAAAATTGTCGAGGAGTTGATTGATCTGGCGACCAAAGCTAAAAAAAATGGTATCCTGGCTATCGATTCAGAAATTGAAAATATATCAGATAAATTTCTGAAAAAGGGCTTACAAATGGTTGTGGACGGTATCGAGGGTCCCGAAATGAATACAGTACTCGCAACAGAAATGCAGAACGATCAGAAGCGGCACAAAAACGGCGTTCAATTATTCTCGGATATGGGAAAATATGCACCGGCTTTCGGCATGGTTGGTACCCTGATCGGACTGATCCAGATGCTGGCGGATCTGAATGACCCGTCTTCCATTGGACCTAAAATGGCAGTCGCTTTGATCACGACCTTTTACGGAGCAATTATGGCAAATCTCTTTTTTGTACCTATGTCAGTGAAGCTCAAAAGTCGCAGCCAGCAGGAATCTCTGCGCATGCAACTGATCAGCATGGGAGTAAACTCGATCCGGCAGGGAGACCATCCAAGATTCATGGAAGATAAATTGAAGAATTTCCTCACTGAGGATGAACAAAAGAAAAGAGCCGAGAGCGGTGAAGCTGACAAAGGAGCCAAATAAGCATGGATGAAATTGAAGATTTACTGATCGCTGCTAACGACGGAGATGACGAAGAGGAGGAAGCTGCCGGATGGTTAATGACCTATGGCGATTTGATGACACTGTTACTGTGCTTCTTCGTACTCCTGTTCTCAATGAGCGAAACCAAGCAGGATGAGTTTTTCCAGCTCATGCAATCTATGAGAGCGGCTCTCGGGCAGGATGTTGTCCCGGAAGCCGGTACAAGGGAGGGGCTCACAATGATCAATAAGGAAGAAGAGAAGCAGCCAATAGCCGTTGATGAACTGGGCGGTATGATCCAGGCTGAACTGGACAGTATCAAAAAAGAAGCCGAGGAATTCATTCTGACGAACAGCCTGGAAGGTGATGTAAGTGTCAAGGTTGAAAAAAGAGGAGCCGTGATTACTGTCTCGGATATGCTGCTGTTTCCTCCGGCCAAAGCTGAGTTCAACAAGGAAGGGGAAGAATTACTGGGAAAAATAGCCGAAATGCTGAAGCAGTTTGACTATCACATCCAGGTTGAAGGGCATACGGACAGCGTCCCCATATCAGGGAAACAATTTAAATCCAATTGGGAGCTGTCCGCCAACCGGGCCTGTGAAATAGTGCGTTACCTGATATCAAAAGGAATTCCACCTGAGAAACTTTCAGCAGAAGGGTTTGCGGAATTCAGACCGGTTGCCGATAACAGCACACCCGAAGGAC
The DNA here is from genome assembly GCA_013152375.1 of FCB group bacterium. Classification (GTDB taxonomy): domain Bacteria; phylum Fidelibacterota; class Marinisomatia; order SCGC-AAA003-L08; family JACNLC01; genus JAADGM01. Next base: position 1,372 of record JAADGM010000130.1, read on the forward strand.
GTGCTAAAAATAGAAGGGTTGAAATCGTTTATAAGCGAACAAAGATTGAAGATACGATCTACGAGCAACTGGAAAAGAGAAACAGTGAACCGGTTCAGGCCGTTCAGGACACTATTTTTTGACGGGAGGACTGTTGAAGGACAAAAGATAGTATGCGCTTAAATATCATATATCGCTGGCTCTTTCCCCTGCTCTGCCTATTAACGGCCCTGAGTTGGATGTCTGAATTCCCGGTGGTCTATCCGATAAATTATCTGGATCTTACCTTTGGCAGTATTTTCCTGATATCAGTTGTCGTCGGTTATTTTATCATCATAAGGCTGAATGTTACCGCACTGGAGGTGGGCTGGAGCATCTTTGGCTATGCCGTGTTCATCACTTATCTGAACCGCATTACCGATTCTCCACCCCAGATCGGAATGATCTTTTCAGGAATCTTCAATTCTTTTGGTCTTATCGTAATTGTTTTAGGGTTATATCATTCTCTGAAGCTGATCAAAGAGCAGTTGGCAAGATTCACGATAACTGAATTCAACCGAAGAGAAAGTGAGATGAAATACCGCAGCATCTTCGAACAGTCCAAAGATGCCATCTACATCACGACCCGGGAAGGTAAATTCGTTGAGGCAAACCAGTCAACCCTCGATCTCTTCAAAATCAAGCCTGACGAATTCAAAGGGTTTCCCGTGGCGAGTCTATATGTGAATCCAGAAGATCGGAACCGTTTTCGTAAGATTATTGAACGGGATTCCTTTATACACGATTATAAACTGGCTTTACAAAAAACTGATGGTACACCCATAACCTGCCTGGAAACAGCAGTGGTCCGCAAGGATGAAAATGATAACATAATAGGCTATCAGGGTATCATCCGTGATATAACCGGTGAGGAGAAAGTCAGAGATGATCTCCGGGAACGGGAAGAACGAATCCGCTCCATGATCCTGTCCATGAATGAACTGATTTTCACGATGGACCTGGACGGAACCATTCAGACCTTTTACCCCCCGAGTGACAGCAAACTAGAATACGACCCGGATCGGTATATTGGTAATAAATACGATGTTGTATTTCCCGGAGATCTTAGCGAAAAAATTGTCAATGCAATCGATCATCTGGAATGGAGCAATGAAAGTCAGGAATTTGAATATTCAGAAGATGTAAATGGAGAGGAATACTGGTTTTTAATCAACATCACAGGCCAGTATGACCTGAATAATCGACTCAGCGGCTACACGATTGTCCAGAGGGATATCACGCAGCGGCAAATTGCAGAAGCCGAACTCAGGGCATCAAATGAGGCTCTGGCCAAAGCCAATGCACGCACTTTATCGATGATGAAGGAACTGGAAAAAACCCATGTAGATCTGCAGCTTGCTCTGGAAGCAGCCAAGGAAGCCGATGCTCTTAAGAGCGAGTTTCTGGCCAGCACATCCCACGAATTGCGAACGCCACTGAATTCAATAATAGGTTTCCTTCAACTGGTGCTGGACGGCTACTGCGATACGCCGGAAGAAGAAAAGGAATATCTGAAAAATGCCCTCATGAGTTCCAACCACCTGTTGCGTCTGATAAATGATGTATTGGATATTGCAAAAATTGAGGCGGGCAAAATGGAGTTGACCATGGAGGATGTGAACATCAAAGCGTTAATGGATGACCTCTATATCCTGACTCACGTACAGGCCGAACAGAAGAAACTGTCTCTAAGTATGCAGGGGATTGATGAGGACCTCTGGATCAGGGCTGACTCTCAAAAATTGAAACAGATCTTTTTAAACCTGATCGGAAATTCCATCAAGTTCACAAAAGAAGGCGGGATCAAAATATCTGTGGAAGAAGACACAGCCGCTGGCCGGGTACATGTTATGGTTGAGGATACCGGTATCGGAATTGCTCCCGAAAAACAGAAAAAGGTGTTCGATAAGTTTGCCCAGGCCGACGGTTCCACTTCCCGCGAATTCGGTGGGACAGGGTTGGGACTTTCAATTACAAAATCTCTGGTGGAATTGATGAATGGAACAATATCGCTCACCAGCGAAGGCGAAGGTAAAGGCACAACTCTCAAACTCAGCTTCAAACTAGCCGTGAAACCGACTGGTGAAAAAGTCAACCCAGGGAAAAGTATTGATGCCGGGGTTAATACAGCAGGGGTGCTGATCTCTTGAGCGGTAAATCTTCAGGGATTAATGGATGAAAGGGAAAAAATGGACGAAGAAATGATGCAGGAGCTGAAGCTGATTTTTGTGGAAGAGATGCAAAAGCGGATTGCCAGTCTCGAGCAGTCTCTAGTTTTACATGACCGGGAGGCAATTCAGCATCTGGGACACAAAATCAAAGGGACTGGTGGTTCTTTCGGCTTTGAGAATGTCTCATTAATGGGTGCGGACCTGGAATCGGCGGCTATTGCAGAGGACTGGCAGACAATTGAGAAAACTATCTTTAAATTGGTGGATTGGCAATCAGAAAATGAGTAGATGAAAAGGAAGGTGTTGACATGGCACACATACTTGTTGTTGAGGATGACCGGCTAAACATCATTATTTTCAGGAAAATACTGGAAAAACGGGGTGGGTTCAGGGTAACTCATTCAGAGGATGTTCCTGAAATATTGAATCTATGCGCCAGTGGTGAGATCGATCTGGTGATCATGGATATTTCGCTTACGAAGAGTTTGTATGAGGGAAAGCTGGTTGATGGAATAACGATCACAAAATTGATCCGGGAGGACCCGGCCTCAGCACGACTGCCGATTATCCTAGCAACGGCGCATGCAATGAGAGGAGACCGGGAAAAATTTCTCGAAGAATGCCAGGCTGACGGTTATATCACGAAGCCGATCACAGACCATGACGGCTTTATTGCTGCTGTAAAAAAACTGCTGGCTGTGAGGGTCACAGAGGAAGAGTCCTGAAATATGGAATCCGGACAAACTCAATTATAGGTACGATTTTTCGTCAACCGAGAGGAAAACAAAATGGATAATGAAATCAAATCCCGCATCCTGATTGTTGAAGACGAGGCAATTACCGCTGAAAACCTGAAGAGAATGCTGCTGGGATTGGGTCATAAGGTAGTGGGAATTGTTTATGACGGTCAAAGCGCAATCGATCTTGCGAATAAGGAAAGACCGGATCTGATCCTCATGGACATCAGCCTTAAGGGAGAGATGGACGGAATTGAAGCTGCTGCCCGCATCGGAGAGGTCAGGCTGACCCCTGTAGTTTTTACCACCGCCTATGCCAATGAGGAATTGCTCTCAAGAACCAATTTGCATACTTCCTACGGCTATCTGCTGAAACCGTTTACCCGTAAACACCTTTGGTCGACTTTAACCATTGCACTCAATAAAATTCGCCAGGACAGAAAAATCAGAAGCCTGAATTCACTGTTAAGTTCCATTCGTAATGTGAGTCGGCTGATCACGCATCAGAAAAATGCAGAAAAACTCCTGCAGGGAATCTGCGATAATCTGATAAAGACGCACGGATACTCCTGCGTTATGGCATTGCTGCTGGATAAGAAACAAAATTTTATCATGGCCAAATATGCCGGAACCCTTAAAAACAAAGCCGCCATTTTCAAGCAGTTAAAAAACGGGAAACTGGGGAATTGTATGGTGAAGGCTGTTGAACAAACCGAAGTGTACATCCATGACAAAGCTGATGCCATCTGTGTGAATTGCCCCATGAGCATAATAGACCATGAAAAATCAGCCATGACTGTAGGATTACATCACCGGGGACGCTGTTACGGTGCAATCTGTATTTCTATCCCAAGAGGCATCTCCATCGCAGATGAAGAAAAACAACTGCTTAAAGAAATAGGGGTGGATATAGCCTATGCGCTTGACAATATAGAAGAACAGCGAAAACGTCGGGAAATGAGTGAGAAGCTCC
>JAADGM010000056.1:0-726 GCA_013152375.1 FCB group bacterium
AAAGAGCTGGACCCTCTGACTTGGACAATAAATCATCAAGTTAATGTGTAAACCACCGGTTAGCGTTAGGATACTCTGTCACAGTCAAGTTTATTGAAATAGCAATCGTCAATTGGCCGATTCGTATTGGTCAATTTAAGCAGTTTCACACTTTAGTGACCTGTCTGGTTTTTGGGTCCGGAACTTCTATCCGCCGTCTTCCGATTTTGTCTCCATCAGGTGTACGGGATGTCCCGAAGCCTTGCTGAGATACCGCTCATAATAAGCCAGAACCAGGCAGGTCATGGGCAGAGCGATGATGAGTCCGAAAAAACCCAGCAATTTCCCCCAGACAGACAGCGACAGTAAAATGATTGCCGGGCTCAACCCGGTAACTTTACCCATAATGCGGGGTACCAGCAGCATATCCTGGATTGCCTGAACGATGATGAAAACACTGCCGGTGAGAGCCAGCATGACCCAGATATTGCTCCCGCCTTCAAGGGCATGCAGGGCTGCCAGAAAGACTGCCGGGATCAGACCGATGATCTGCAGATAGGGCACCATGTTCAGCAGGCCGATAAATAGTCCTAAGAGAATACCCAGGGGCAGTCCGATGATCGTAAAACCGACGGCAAATAAGATGCCCACGATAGAGGCCACAGCCGCCTGTGCCCTGAAATAGCGGTTCATGGCAGTACTGAATTCTTCAACGAATGAGATGATGCGTTCCTGATACTGCGCCGG
>JAADGM010000056.1:798-24355 GCA_013152375.1 FCB group bacterium
GCCAGACCGATCAGGCTCATCAGAATGGATGCGGCTCCCGAAATGACATTCCAGGTCCCGGGCAGTATTTTGGTCAGGATTTTCTCCCCGACCTGCCAGAAATTATCTGTCCGGAAAAAATCCTGAACGCCCTGAGACCCGGCCCAGTCCCGGATCGCGGCCCAGATATCCGCCGGCAGCAGGGCCCCCACCTTTGCAGACAGATCCGAATTTGAGACCAACTCTGAAAGTGTTTTACCCATATTGGAGATTTCCGTGAGGATCACCGGGAAGATCAGCCAGCCGGCAAGCACCAGCAGTACGACAATCAAAAACAAACTTATCAGAACCGCGGACACACGGCTGCGGATCTTTTTTTGAATCCAGTTCACCAGCGGATTGATGAGATAGGCCAGCAGCAGGGCCACGGCAAAAGGGATCAGAACATCGCTGAGATATCCCAACAGCCACACAATGCCCCATAAAACGGCCAATGTAATTCCCAAATGGATCACCCGATCAAAAGTATAGACGGTACCCTTGGTTTTCATCTGCCCTCCTGACTTAGATTCTTATTGTGTTTCATTTTAACTTAAAAAAAGCCTCCCGCATCATCTCTACGGACAGCGCCACCAACAGCAGGCCCATGATCCGCGACAGAATGGAAACACCCTGTCTGCCGATATACCGTTTAATATAGGTTGCATTGTACATGGCAAGCCAGAAAATGAACAGATTCAGCAGCACGGCGGCGAGCGGCATCAGATAGCCATAATGATGCACCAGAATGATAATAGCCGTTATCGCTCCGGGACCTGCGATGAGGGGTGTGGCCATGGGTACAATGATATCCCGGGAATAATCCAATTCTCCGTAGAGGTTGATGTCCAGTGTATAGGCTACTCCCAGAACTAACAGGATCAGACCGCCGGCGATCTGGAAGGAGAAAATGCTGATGCCGAAGAATTTCAGAATATAGCCTCCGGCGAAGAGAAACACTAACAGCAGGATCAGAGAAACCCTGATGGCCCGGTTGGCTGCCTTGCGGGTCCGCCGGGTATCATACTCCCGGGTCAGCAGCAGGAACACCGGGATACCGCCGAAAGGGTCCAGAATAACCAATAAGGTCACAAATGAATGCAGCAGTCCGTTATCCATTTATCCCTCCATTATTTTTTACGCCCCCCGGGACTAAAAACCGGAAATCAAATCCGCCGGGCAGGGCACCTAAATTAAAATTTCACCGGCATGCAGCAGATCGGCATATTGTTCATTCCGGATTGATTCGGCATTTTTCCGTGTGTGCGCCAGGGCATTGACAATGTAGCGGTTGGCGATGAAAGCCTTGCGGTTGTTGACCTGGGCTTCATCCAGCAGAAGATAACCCACAAACAGAAAACTGTACATCTCCACCAGTTCCCGGGCCGCCACATCCTGGAAATACTGATCATTTTTATCCGTTACATATTTGCGGCATTCCAGGAATATTTCTCTGATCTCTGCCAGGTGACCCGCCAGTTTCTGCAGGATGCCCTTATAATTTTGAGTTTCCTTTTTCTCGAAGGAATCTTTGAGAATATCGTTGATCACGCCGCCAATCGCTGCCACGATCTGCAGCTGTGAAGTCCCTTCGTAGATATTGGTGATGCGGGCGTCCCGGACATGCCGTTCGATGTTGAATTCCTTCATATATCCGGTGCCGCCATGGATCTGCAGAGCATCATAAGTAATTTTATTGGCCGCCTCGGTGAGGGTATATTTCGTCATGGGCGTCAGCAGCGCTGCAATACGGGTGGCTTCCTTCAGGCGGGTCACTTCTTCTGCAAAGGGCTGCTTTCGCTCTTTTAGCCGTTTTATGCTTTCTTCCAACTTGTCCCGCAGGTCCACCCACCGCGCCGTGGCATATAACAGAGAACGGTTACTTTCAAGCATTACCCGCATATTGATGAGCATATTGGTGACCACGGGGATATCGGCAATGGGCTGCCCGAACTGTTCCCGTGCGCGGGCATATTTCAGAGCCTCTTCATACGCTGCCTGGGATATCCCCTGAGCCTGGGCGGAAACGCCCATCCGGGCACCGTTCATCAGGTCCATGACGTATTTTATGAGACCGAATTTCCGCTTGCCCACCAGCTGGGCGGGGACATTGTCGAAATGCAGTTCGCAGGTGGGCGACCCGTGGATCCCCAGCTTGTTTTCGATGCGTCGTATGCGGAGCCGGTCACCGGCATAGCAGACGAACATGCTCAAGCCCCGCCCGTCTTTTGTTCCCGCTTCAGATCTTGCCAGCACCAGCAGGATGTCCCCGTTGCCATTGGTGATGAAGCGCTTTACGCCATGTAAAAACCAGTTGCCGTCATCATCCTGATAAGCCTGCAGTTTGACAGCCTGCAGATCAGACCCTGCATCGGGTTCAGTGAGTGCCATGGCGCCGGTGTGGTGACCGCTGGCCAGCTTGGGCAGAAATTCGTCACGCTGTTCGTCGGTTCCGTATTTCAGGATGGTCTCTCCAATGTCCTGCAGACCGAAAATATTCATCAATGACGCATCCGCCCGGGAAATGATCTCGATGGCCATGGTGTAGATCGTTGTGGGAAAGTTCAGGCCTCCATACTTCCGCGGTAAGGTCAGCCCCAGCAGTTCCGCTTTTTCCAGACGATCCAAAGCTTCTGAAATTCCCTGTGCATACCGGACCTTCCCATCGGCAAAGGTACTGCCCTTTTCGTCAACTTCAGCAGCGCGCAGGGCAATAAAGTTACCGGCAATATCCCCGGCGATTTCGAGGACTTTCCTGTAGTTGTCCATGGCATCGTCACAGTCAGCAGGGGCATAATTATAGACATCTGTTTCTGAAAAATTGTCCTCGATCAGCGTGATGATCTCCTGCAGGTCCATATTATCAAACTGAAACTGTAAATCGGCATTGTCTGTAAAAAAGTTCGGCATGGTTTCTCTATTTTAATTCATTTTTATAAGCGTCGATAAACATGGGGATCACCTCCAGGGCATCACCTTTAATTCCGTAGTGACAGATATCAAAGATGGGGGCCTCGGGGTCATTGTTAATGGCGATGATCTTTTGCGAGTCCTGCATTCCTGCCCGGTGCTGGATGGCCCCGGAGATACCGACGGCGATATATAATTTTGGCCGTACTGTCATGCCCGTCTGCCCCACCTGGCGCTGAGGAGGGACAAATCCTGCATCCACCGCTGCCCGGCTGCCGGCAACATCTCCCCCCAGAGTTTGGGCAAGTTGATGAATGAGCTTAAAATTGGCTTTGCTGCCCATGCCGTAACCGCCGGCAACGATGATCGAAGCATTTTTGAGATTGACTCCGCTCTCTTCGCGATGGTGCTCGATGATCTTCACCAATTCGTGGACAGGTTTCGGTTCATAGGGGATTTCCACAATCCTGCCCTTTCCCTTCGGAGAAATCACCGCTTGCTCCATGACACCCTCCCGTACGGTTGCCATCTGGACGTGGACATCCGGCGTAATAATGGTGGCGATGATGTTACCACCAAAGGCCGGGCGGATCTGGAGCAGCAAGTCCTTGTAGTCCCGTCTTTGATAGACCACATCTGATATTTGCAGATCGGTACAATCCGCCGTCAGGCCGCTCAAGGTATAGGAAGCAACCCTGGGAGCCAGATCGCGGCCGATAAAGGTCGCTCCGAACAAAATGATCCGCGGCTGACGTTCGGAAACCAGTTCATTCATAATATCGCTGTAGGGCGCAGTACGGTAATTTTCAAGTTTTGGATGATCGACGAGCAGCACTTCATCCGTCCCGTATTGGAAAGTTTTTGTCGCAAGTTCACGCATCCCGTGCCCCAGAACAACAGCTACCAGGTTGCTCTTTAGGGTGGCCGCGAGTTTATGACCTTTGGACAAAAGCTCAAAGCTCACTTCTGCCGGAGTGCCGTTTCTCTGCTCCACAAAGACCCAGACATCGTTGGATTTGTTTTTCATTCCACCTTCATTTTAATAAATTATTAAGTTTCATCATCTGCAATGCATAGTTCAGGTTATCCGAAAATGTGGTCTGCAGCCAATTTACCGATGAGTGAGCGCAATCCGTCTTTTGTGGGCTCGATACTCTCGTGTTCTCCACCACCCAGTTTTACGGAGGCCACTTTGTGAACTTTTGTGGGTGATCCGGCCAGTCCGCAGCGGCCCGGATCAATATTCAGCTCATCCAGCGTGTAGGTTGAGATAAACAGAGCTTTTGACAGATAATCTTCTTTCAGCCGGTCCACAGACAGCAGTGAATTTGAATCGGCCATTTTTTCCAGCTCCAGCAGTGATCGTGCATTTTTATAGGCCATGACCCGTTTGGCTTTGAAGGGCCGGGGTTCACCGGCTTCCTTTATCACGGTGATCAGTACCGGAAGGGTTGCCTCAAGGATCTCATAACCTTCATCTACTTTGCGCCGGATGGTGATCTTGTCCCCTTTGGCGCTGACGATCTCTTCGGCATACGTTACCTGGGCAACCTGCAGTTTCTCTGCCGTCTGAGGTCCCACCTGGGCGGTATCCCCGTCAATAGCCTGGCGGCCGGAAAAGATCAGGTCAAATTTCCCGATTTTTTTTATGGCTTCACTCAGCACAAAACTGGTGGCCAGGGTATCCGCGCCGGCAAATTTACGGTCGCTGATCAGGGCGGCTTCATCCGCCCCCATGTAGAGGCATTCACGCAAAATATCGGTCGCTTTCGGCGGACCCATGGTGATCACGGTCACCTTACCGCCAAAACGATCTTTTACCTGCAGGGCCAGTTCAAGGGCAACTTTGTCCTCGGGATTGAAAATAGCCGGTAACTTCGCTCTGTTCACCGTGCCGTCCGCTTTCATAACCTGCCCGGAAATATTGGCCGTGTCCGGCACTTGTTTGACCATCACTATTGAATTATAACTCATGGATTTAATTTATCTCGTTTGTAATGAACCACTCCGCCGCAAGCGGCAGTGAATTAACCAAATCGTCTCGTCCGTTGTTGCCCGGTAATCGCCGGACTACAGACGGATTAAAATTTTTACAGAGGTGAACGTGCTTATGGCTCCAGGGTAAATCCGACTTTGATGGTGACCTGCCATTGGGAAACCCCGTTTTCGTGGATGGCACCCCGGGTTTCCTCCACGGTGAACCAGCGCATATTCCGGACTGTTTTACCTGCCTGTTTTAAAGCGTTATTAACGGCATCTTCGATGCTGTCCGGTGATGTACCTGTCAATTCAATCAATTTATAGACATTATTTTCCATCGTATTTCCTTAATTTGTTTGTTTGTGTTCCATCGGGATACAACGATAACGGTGAACAATTATGTTCCGGCGATGCCCCTAATTTAAGAATGATTGCCGGAATTCAGACCACTGGAAATCCTCCGGAGAGCTATTGCCACTGCCAGGTCATATCGAGAAGCGGAACCAGATACCACTGGCTGCCATAGGGATATTTTCCGTGAGATAATTTGTAACCGGCACTAAGCTGTATTTTCTTCCACTTATACCAGGTTACAACTGCCTTATGTTCGAAAAAGCCGGCATATTTTGAACCGGGCAGGGTGAACAGGTCTCCATCCACCAGGATATCTGTTTTCGATGTGAGCCGATATCTGAAATCGGCCCCCATATTCAGGCCCCAGCCGTTGAATAAAACACCCATCCGATGAAAGACCATAGGATAATCGATCCATAGTCTTTCGTCCATCTTCGTTCCGCCCAGGCCCAGGGCAAGCCCTGTTTTTAAGGTCAGAAGTGATCGTTGGAATTTCCTGCTGATTCTGATCTCCGACCGCCAGTAAAGCAGTTGGGGAATTTTTTGAATATCCGGATCCGGGGCGATGATACCGGCGATACCGTTTTTCTGAACAGCCCTCAATAATAAAGTTGGATAGGCCGCGTGATTTCGGCTGGCCAGATGCCAACCCTCAACCTCTCCGAGATATTTCTGTACTGTGAGATTTGGCATGAGGAAAAACAGCAGCGGATGCGTCGTCAGTTCAAGCTCGTGTCCAACTCCCAGCCTAAGGGGTTGAAAGACACCAAGGGTGCGTTCACCTTGCTGTAGGACGTCAGCAGACTCGGCCGGTGTAAAGGCAAATACAGTTCCCAGCAACAGGCAGTTGAATAAAAGCAGTTTTACGGTCATCATTCAAACTCCAGTACTGCTGTTACGGGACAGTGGTCCGAAAGCTCCATCGGCTGGTCGGAGGTCTCTCCATGATCGGTTTGGTGCACGGTCCCGTCACGGAACCCTGCAGGATAATTCGTGAACAGATAGTCCAGTTTTCTGCTCCAGAATCCGGCGGGGGGCCCCTGTACGGTATGGGTATAAAACTGCTGCTGCTGCCCCTCTGCACTGCCGTACATCTCCAGGGAGATGGCAGGATGGTAATCGGTGTAGTAGTCGGCAATCCACCCGGCACCTACTTCCTCGGAATAATCATCTGCCTGAAAGGCCTCATCTTCGCAGATTGAATCCGGGAAATCATTCATTTTTACTGATCCCGGCGGGATCGTATTAAAATCACCGCCGGCAATGAAGACAGCACCCTCAGCACTAAGTTTGTCCAACTCATCCTTCAGCCTGTCCAGATGTTTTTTCTTTGTCCCGTCGTGAGAATAGGCCGCTGTGTGGATATCCAATACCCAAAGGTTTTCCTCACCGGGAAGACTTAGATGAGCTTTTAAAATATTACGTTTCAGGTAAAAATAACGTGTCACCGGATCCTGCTCCGTCATCAGTGGCAGGGCAATACGGTCTGCCCGGGTCAGTTCCCAGCGACTCAGAATGGCGTTCCCGGAATCAATGGGTCCGATGCCGTCCGACGGCACAAACTGATTGCGCCACTGGGAGGCATAGACGGCATAATTGAGGGCGGTGTGATCCAGCAAAAACTGCAGTTCATCCACATAGGCGCAGCGTTTGGAATTGATGTCCACTTCCTGCAGCAGGAGGATATCCGGGGCAAAATAATTGATATAATCCGCAAGTGCCTGCAGGTTTGCGGTTACTTCTTCCCGGGTCATGAGGACCCGGTCCCCATAACAGTCAAACCAGAAATCAATCCGTCCGCCGCCGAATTTGATATTCCAGGTCATGACCTTCAGGGAATCCGGCTGTCCGGTATCCGGAGACAATGTCGCGGCACGATAATACAGAACTTCATCTATGTTACTGTAATGATCACCAAAGGGATCACAGCCGACGATCAGCAGTAGTCCCGCCACTAATATCAAAGTGCGCATGAAAGGAAGCCTTTCTGAAATAAATTTGTACCAACCCCGGGGCAAACCCTGGACCCGGGATTCCGGGGCAAGCCCCGGTGAATTAACCAAATTCTCCCGCCACGACATCATCGGATTAAAATTTGTAATAAACGGCCAGGAAGGGTTTTTGAAAATGAATACCGATTCTCAATTTTGAGTTTGCAGTGAACACAAAACCAAAATCCAGAAATACGGGATTTTTTACATCTTCGTCTTCCATCCAGTTAATCCAGGGAACAAAATACGGATCGTAATAGAGCTCGAACATGAGTTTCAGGTTCCTTCGGGCATCTGCATCGATGGCGAACCAGACCCGGGGCATGAGAGCCTCCTGGGGATACTCTGTCAGGCTTATCCCTACATTGTAGTTCACGCGCCCCTGACCCGAAGGCCGCAGCTTCGAGAGAGTGTACGCACCGAAGAATTCAACCCAGGGCTTGTCACCCTCTGAGAGACGGTCGGAATAGGTGCCGTCTTCGTTTTTTGTTGCGCCAACCCGCACCCATTGATAGTTCACCGTTGTTGCATCCAGCGGGTCCGGTGTGGAGACGTACTGGTATTTACCCGGCAGGGACCGCGTATGAAAATGGAATCCGATCGAGGCGGCACTGACAGACTCTATATCACCTGATTTGAAAACCAGTAATTTAGGTCTTAGATTCAAATCTCCATAAAAATAATTATACCATTTCGAAGATAGCTGAAATTTGTCGGTAAGTCCGTAAGCCCAGGAAAATCCGCTGAAGTAGAGCTCGTTTTCGTACAGCGGGAACCCTACGGGATCAAACCAGATATCGATGAGCTGCTCTTCACCGTAATACCAGCGGCTGTCGTCTTTTTGGGATTTGACGGTTTTTTCCGTTTTATTGGTAAAGTCCACCTTCTCCACCTCAGACTTCTCCAGTGTCACCTCTCCGAAGCCCGTATTTACTTTGAAGACCTTGTCGCTCTCTTCGATGAGGGTCCCTTTCAGTTTGTCACCGTTCTTCAGATACAACTCTACTTCATCCGGTTTGATGTCATCTTTATGAAAGGTGACCAGCCCGAAGGATGTTTTGACAGTGTAGATGCCGTTTTCATCAACACTGATGACCTGTCCGGTTATCCTGTCACCAGACACCAGAATAAATGTCCTTTCATCGGAAGTCTGCGCAAATACCAGCGTCAGACCCAGTAAGATCACCACGATTCTTTTTAACAAGCTCATTGCATCCTTTCCGCAACTCCCCCGTTGCAGGCGGTAATCCATTCTTCGGGGAAATTGTCCTTTCTTGTCTCGTTTCATTTATTAAGGAAAAGTTCATTACAGGCGGTGGTAACGAACATCCGTAGATTCTCTATCAAATCGGTGCTCCGGGCATAGGAAAAATTCGACCCGGTTTTTTCCACACGGAAAACCTTTTGGCCCAGGCCGGCTTGCAGCGTAATCGTCCCCCCCAGGAAATAGCATTCCGGGTAATATCCCACACGTCCATTGTTGATCTCCCGGTTTTCCCACTGGCGTGTCGTATTTTGGTCCAGGGAAAGATCATATCCGGGAACCCCCTGATCATCAAAATCTGTGATGGCGATGGACACCATTTTTGCTCCGGTACCAGCATAGTCGTACTCTTTCAGGATAACGCCGCGGGAACCTAATTGCTGGGTGAATTCCTGGATGAGCAGATCGGTAAAGTCGATGACTGAAAACTCACCGATGTTGAATTTCCCGATCAAGTCCTGGGATATCTGGGGATAATTCAGAATTACAGTATCCCCCATTTTCAACTGAATATCCGGATTTGTCTGCCGGACACTGCGAATATCATATACTCTACTGTTGAGAGCCGCGCCGCAACGCAGCGTAAACAACAGCAATATCACAAGCGGTATCGCAAAACGGGCATCTTTTCTCAAGTTTCGATAAATCTTCCGGTTCATATCATTCATCACAAATTCCATACTTTTGCTAAAGATCAGAATAAAATTAGGGGTAAAAGCGGTTCATCAACAAATTTTATTATTATAAAATCCTGTTTTCAGACACGGAAGGAATGGCTGTAATTTTATGTTCAAATGATACAGAAAATATTAATTACTAACCGGGGAGAAATTGCCGTAAGGATCATTCGCACCTGCCGGGAACAGGGGATCAAATCCGTTGCGGTGTTCTCCGATGTTGACCGGACGGCCCCGCATGTTCTCAAAGCGGATGAGGCCTATCCCATCGGTCCGGCTCCTTCGGCTGAATCCTACCTCAATGTTTCCAGAATTCTTGAAGTGATGCAGGCTTCCGCCGCAGATGCAGTACATCCGGGGTACGGCTTTCTCTCAGAAAATGCAGAGTTTGCAGAAACCGTGATCCGGGCAGGGCTTAAATGGATCGGCCCTTCTCCGGATGCCATTCGTCTAATGGGGGATAAAATGGCAGCCCGGAATCTCGCCGCCTCGGTGAAGGCCCCGGTAGTTCCGGGAACGACCGAACCCATCAGCGACATCCGGACAGCCCTTGAAACGGCCGATGAGATCGGGTTTCCGGTTCTGGTCAAGGCCGCCGGAGGGGGAGGCGGAAAAGGTATGCGGATCGTATCCCGGGCAGGGGATCTTGAAGCCGCGGTAAACCGGGCCCGGTCAGAAGCCGTCAAAGCCTTTTCAGATGACCGTATCTATATTGAAAAATACCTTGAAGAACCCCATCATATCGAAATTCAGGTGTTTGCGGACACGCAGGGCAGGGTAATCAGTCTGGGCGAACGGGAATGCTCCATTCAGCGGCGCTATCAGAAGATCATTGAGGAAACCCCTTCCCCGTTTATCGATGATCAACTCAGGCGCAAGCTTTCAGATACGGCGGTCGAAATAACCCGGGCCTGCCGGTACACCGGAGCCGGAACGGTGGAGTTCCTCGTGGACAAATACAAAAACTATTATTTCCTCGAGATGAACACGCGGCTCCAGGTTGAACATCCCGTCACTGAAATGGTCATCGGTTTCGACCTGGTTAAAGAGCAGCTTAACGTCGCCGAGGGGAAGCCGCTGTCCTTCCCTGATAAACATCTACATCCAAGGGGGCATGCTGTGGAATGCCGAATTTATGCAGAAAACGGCTTTAATAACTTTGCCCCTTCCATCGGGAAAATCCTGGAACTAGATTTTCCCCAGGGACCCGGTGTACGCCTGGATGAGGGCGTCCGTGCCGGGCAGGAGATTACCCCCTATTATGACCCCCTCCTCGGAAAATTAATCACCTGGGGACAGGACCGATCTGAAGCCGTTGAAAGAATGCTGCGGGCTTTGCAGGAATTCCACGTCGTTGGGATTGAGACCTCAATTCCCTATTGCCTCCTGATCATCGGTCATGAGTCATTCAGGAGTGGGAATTACTGCACCAAAACTCTGGAGGAGATCGGCAGCACCCTGGAAGAGCAGGGGACGTCCCTATCGGCAGAGGCTGCTATCGCCGCCGCAGTGGGTGCCATCCGCAGAGATCTTATCAATACACCGGCTCCCGCTGCCAGAACCCTTGAGCGGCCCCAAAACTCACCCTGGTCTATGCAGGGCAGAAAAGATGGTCTGAGATGAAGTACCTGACCACTATCGGTTCCGCCAAACTTGAATTTGAAGTGACCCCCGATACCAAGCCCATAGGAGTCAAGTTGTTGGAACAGGCTGTGAATATGGACTGCCGGCAGTTATCTCCCAATTCCTTTTCACTGCTCATAGACGGGAAATCGTATTTTCTGACAATCACTGAAAACGGCGGCGGTTTTGCCGTTACCGTAAACCAGAAAACGGTGGATGTTTTCGTTCAGGATGAAACCGGAATTTTACTGGACAAATTTGGTATGAGTGACAGCTCGTCAGATACTTTGGGGAAAATTATTGTGCCCATTCCGGGGCTGATTGCAAAGCTGTTCGTCTCACCGGGAGACACCATTGAAAAAGATCAGAAACTATTCATCCTGGAAGCCATGAAAATGGAGAATGAATTTACCTCGCCCGTTTCAGGAACTTTGAGCTCCATCCATGTCAAAAAGGGCGATACGGTGAATAAGGGAACCCTGATCATGGAAATCACAATTTGATCCGGCGGAAATTAAACTTTGATTTTGGTTACGGAACCTGCGGTTCAAGATTCCCGTTCTACGACAGTGAATAAAAAGTAAGAAGGAAAATATATGTCAAACTGGAGTAAATTTTTATGGGGCGGCGTCGGCTGGGCGCTGGGTGGACCCATCGGTGGAATTCTGGCTTATGCCATCGCTTCCATGGCAGACGGCGGCGGCCGGCAAACCCCGCGTACTTCACAGTACACGCAGACGAGGGCCGGGGATTTCGGACTCTCCCTGCTGGTTCTGTTCGGTGCGGTGATGAAGGCCGATGAGCAGGTTCTCAAATCGGAGCTGGACTATGTCAAAGCCTTCTTTGTGAAGCAGTTTGGCCGTGAATATGCTTCCGACCGGATCCGTCTTTTCCGGGAGATCATCAAACAGGATTATCCCCTCAGGGATGTCTGTTTACAAATCAAGCGCAACATGGATCATCCTGCGCGGCTGGAACTGCTGCATGTCCTGTTCGGCCTTGCACAGGCCGATGGGCAGGTTGACCCCAGGGAAGTGGCTATCATACAGAAAATTGCCAATTACCTCGGGATCAACAGCACGAATTATGAATCCATCAAAGCCATGTTCATTAAAAACAACCTGGGTAATTATCAAATCCTGGGCATCACTCCCGACGCCGCAGATGCCGAGGTAAAGAGAGCCTATCGCGCCATGGCAAATAAATACCATCCGGATAAAGTCGTGCATCTCGGAGAAGACTTTCAGCGTATGGCCGAAGAAAAATTCAAAAAAGTGAACCAGGCATATCAGGATATCAAAAAAGAGCGGGGCTTTGCGTGAGGAACAGGAAATAAGAAGGGTTGATCGCATGCACACCGATGAAGTTCCGACGCTTCTTTCAAGACCGTCCGGGGAAAACAATTCAAACAAAATAACAATCTATTATCAACTTAGTCGAAAAAACACTTACTGTCAAAAAGCCGACCTTCAGGGCAACACTACCAACCTGGAAGCCAAAATAGACCCGTTGATGTATGAATTGCATGGGCTGACGGAGGAGGAGATTGGGATTGTGAAGGAGTTATTTATTTGCTATGCAAATCATGATGGTGAATAAATATTTTGGTAAGCAAAAGAATGCTGTTTATTCAAACAGGTTTTGCGCAGTGGATTTTCAAATTGACTTAATAAAATTCCAAATTCTCAATTTTTACGTAAAAACTACTTTCAACAACCGGGTAAAGCATGACTAAAAAGACGAACTCAGGAATTCCGCTGAAAACCTTTTACGGACCGGACTCCGGTGAGCAGCCCGGCAGTTATCCCTTTACACATGGCGTCTATCCCAATATGTACTCGGGGAAGCTCTGGACCATGCGTCAATATGCCGGGTTTGCCTCGGCTGAAGAGAGCAACCGGCGCTACCGGTATCTCCTTAAGCAGGGTGTCATGGGGTTATCCGTTGCCTTTGACCTGCCGACCCAAACCGGTTATGACTCAGATCATCCCATGGCGGAGGGTGAAGTGGGCAAGGTGGGCGTCCCCGTCTCCACGCTGGCTGATATGGAGGTTTTGCTCCGGGACATTCCGCTGGATAAAGTCTCTGTCTCCATGACCATCAACTCCACAGCAGCCATTTTGGTTGCCTTTCTCATCGCCCTGGCTGACCGGCGCGGCATTCCATACGACCGGCTTCGAGGGACTATCCAAAACGACATTCTGAAGGAATATATTGCCCGGGGAACTTATATTTTCCCTCCCAGGCCCAGCATGCGGATCATCACCGATATTTTTGCTTTCTGCAGCGATAATCTGCCTCGCTGGAATACCATTTCCATTTCCGGATACCATATTCGTGAAGCCGGTTCCACAGCCGTTCAGGAACTTGCCTTTACGCTGGCAAATGGCATCGCCTATGTCCAGGCGGCACTTGAGGCCGGCCTGAAAGTCGATAAATTCGGTCGAAGGCTGAGCTTTTTCTTCAATGGCCACAATCACTTTTTTGAGGAAATCGCCAAATTCCGCGCGGCCCGGCGAATGTGGGCCAAAATCATGAAGGAACGTTTCGGAGCCACTGATCCCAAAGCCATGATGTGCCGTTTTCACACGCAGACGGCAGGCTCGACCCTCACGGCCCAGCAGATTGACAACAATGTGGTCCGCACGACTTTACAGGCCACTGCCGCTGTGCTGGGCGGCACTCAGAGTCTGCACACCAACGCCCGGGATGAGGCCCTGGCCCTGCCCACGGAAGATTCCGTGCGGCTGGCACTGCGAACACAGCAGGTCATAGCGTATGAATCGGGGATCCCCGACGTTGTTGACCCCTTGGCCGGTTCGTATTATGTGGAAGCCCTCACGGATGAGCTCGAACGGCAGGCGATGGCACTCATCGAAAAGATCGATGACCTTGGGGGGGCTGTGGCTGCTATTGAGCATAACTTCCAGCAAAATGAAATCGCCGGAAGCGCCTTCGACTATCAGCAGGCAGTGGACAAGGGCGAGAAAATTATCGTAGGGGTTAATAAATTCACCATCGACGAGGACCGGACGATCCCAACCCAACCCATTGGGCAGGAGGCCGTCCGCAAGCAACTGGAACGGCTTGCCGCCACGAAATCAAAGCGCGATGGGCAAAAGGTCGAACAGGCCCTGTCAGCCATCGGCCGTGCTGCCGCAGGTCATGACAATCTGCTGCCCCACCTCATCAAGGCCGTCAAAGAGCAGGTATCACTGGGAGAGATCTCGGACGTTCTTCGTGAGGTTTTCGGTGAATACAGCGGACAAACGGTTTAACCGGGCACTGGCATGAGTGACTCTCGAAAAGGCAAATTCACAATCCGGACGGCAGGGTTTTCCTTCTTCCTCTCTGCGCTCTTTCAAATGATGTCTCTGAAAACCGGAGTCCCCTTTCTGGGGAACATGCTTTCCGGAACCAGCGCGGTTCTTTATCATCTGATCTATGTATCGATTTTTCTGGGGATGGGCTTCGTGCTCTGGACCGGCAGCCGGAACGGGTTGGCGGTTATATTCGGGGGGACCGCTCTGTTTACCATGGAAAAGCTCCTGTTGCTCGCCAGCCGGACGACACTCCAGCTTTACACCGACCAGATCACTGCATTCAGCCCCGATATTCTTCTGCTGATGGACCTGGATGCTCTGCGGGGATATGTGGTTTTTATCACATGGGTTCTGCTCGCCTCATGGTGGGGATTTACCTTTTACATATATCTTAGAAGAGACTATTTTCGTTCCTGAAATCGGAAAGGAAGGATAATGAAATTTTACTGGCTGATAATCTCCCTGGCCGGAGCGCTGAGTTTCGGCCGGCAAACGACGGACCCTTACGCCGCTGCCGACTGGCAAACCCGTCAGGCCCTCAACAATGAACTGCGGGATATGCTGCCGGAGCAGACCTGGTATGATGTAATTTCATACTCCATCGCCGTGGAAATCTTTCCCTCAAGTGAAACCATCGACGGCAGTGTCACCATTGAACTGCGGGCATTGCAGAACGACGTTACAGAGATCGTACTGGATGCGGCCGATCACCTCACAATCGACTCCATTTCATCAAACGGACTCACCGGATATACGCATCAAAATGACCGGCTGCACCTGTTTTACAGCGCTCCGCTGGTCGTTGACCAGACGGTCTCCGCCCAAATCGTCTATCACGGTGACACAAACTCAGGTTATATCTGGTCCGGAGGCATCAATTATTCCGGCAATTATTTCTGGTCGCTGGATGTCCCCTACGGCCTGAGTAAGTGGGTCCCCTGCAAGGACCATCCGTCCGACAAAGCCGACTGGCTCGACCTGCAGCTTACCGCTCCGGCTCAATATGTGGTGGCCGCAAACGGCGTTCGTCTGGGGATTACCGATAACAATGACGGGACCCATACGACACACTGGCATGAATCCCATGCTATTGCGACTTACCTTTTCTGTATCAATGCCTATCCCTACAACGAATACACCGCCTGGTTCGAGGCAGACGGAGAGCAGATGCCCATTCTGTATTTCGTGCCCAATACGGTACCCAGCGGCTTTCAATACGTAGAGACGGCACTGCCGGTCTTCTCAGACCTATTTGGACTGTACCCTTTTTTCGATGAAAAATATGCCATTGCAAAGGTCCCGGGTAATTTCGGTGCCATGGAGCATCAGAACTGCGTCACTACCTCCGTAACATCCGGCATGACCATGGTCCATGAGTTATCGCATCAGTGGTTCGGCGACCTGGTTACCTGTGAAACCTGGCAGCACAGCTGGCTGAACGAGGGTTTTGCCACCTACTGTGAAGCCCTGTATGTGGAGAATACGCAATCTCCGGCAGCTTATCACAATTACATGAACGGCCTGCAGTTCAACTGGAACGACAACCTGACCGTTTTTGTGACGGACACCAGTAATTTCGCACCGATTTTTAACAATATCGTCTATGACAAGGGCGCCTGGGTGAACCACATGCTCAGGAAAGTAGTGGGGGATTCCACCTACTTTGAGACCCTCAGGGATTATCTGGACACTTATGCTTTCGCCAATGCCACAACCGAAGATCTGAAGAATATGTTTGAACTCCACACCGGTGGCGATATGGATTGGTTTTTCGATGAATGGATCTATCGGAACGGACATCCTGAGTATGATTACCAGTGGGCTTCAACCTCCGATACCTTTTACCTCGTTGTGGATCAAACCAACACCGGCGACGGCCCAGAACTGTTTACCATGCCCGTTGAATTTGAACTGGATTTTGCCGGCGACAGCTCCCGGGTTGAATCCTTCTGGATTGAGGACTCTCAATCTGCTTTTGAACTGCCTGTATCCGCTACTGTCACCGCCGTCACCTGTGACCCGGATAACTGGGTTTTGAACACCGCAACAGGATCGGGAACGACGGAGTTTTCCCTTGGTGATCCTGAAATAACCCTGAGCGATGAGGACGACAGCGGCTTTGTTGATCCCGGAGAGACCTTTTTTGTGGACCTGCAGCTGACAAATCTGGGCATCCCCTTCGGGGAGCTTATCGGAACATTGACCTGCTCGTACCCCGGCGTGGACATCGTTCAGGGTACCTCGGTCTTTCCACCTGCCGGCTTGGGAAACCTGACCTCGAATGCCGAGCCTTTTGAGTTGACTCTGTCGGATCCCTTCGAAACGGCCATGATAGAATTTTCGCTGCAGCTGAGCTGGGAGTCTTATACGGACCAGATCAGCTTTGATCTCCCCCTGGGAACGCCTTACACGCTATTGGTCAATTACTCGGGAGATCCGTCACTTACACAGATCTATGCAGACGTGCTGGCTGAGGCCGGACAGGTTGCTGCACTTTGGGACAGCACCACTCCCACAGACCTGGCAGACCTGATCCCCCAATTCAGAGATGTACTGTGGCTTGCAGGTGACAACGATGTGGATCCCCTTCCGGCGGCTTCACAGGAGTTGCTGCAGGAACATGTCTCACAGGGAAAGAACCTGCTGGTAATGGGACAGAATATCGGTAATGTACTCGGGGCCGGCGATTTCTTCCACAATGTCCTCCAGGCGGAATATGTCGGAGAACACCAAGGCTACATCATTTACGGCAATGATGATGACCCCGTCATTCAGGGTGCCAATCTGCTCATCAGTCACCCGGAAGACTGCGATGTTCTCGCTCCACTGAACGGTGCCGGCATGGCTTACGAATACAGCGGAAACAACGGGGCAGCGGGAATAATCAGTGATACACCGGGACGGCTCCTCTATACCGGCTTTGATCTTTCCAAAATCCTCACCACCGGATGGGGCCAGACCCCGGGAGAATTCATGACGATGGTCATGGAGTGGTTCAACCGGAATCTGGTACCGGGAGATGTGAATCAGGATGACTTGCTGGATATTCTTGATGTGGTCGTCACGGTGAATATCATCATGGGAGTTGTTGAACCCACGGTTTACCAGCTGACAGCCGCTGATCTCAATGAGGATGGTGAGGTCAATGTACTGGATGTGATCCTCATGGTCAACCTCATTGTGGGAGGCTGAGCGTCCTCCCGCGTACTCCGTTCGCTGAGACGCTCCGGATGTCTGGCTGCGGCCTGCCTGTAGCGGGGAAATTGCATAATCTTTTTCAGAAATATGAGGTTGAAGAAGTTATAAATCGGTACAGCTTCAACCCATACACCCGGTATTCAAGCGGATGCTTACTGTTACCCGCGGAACTCTGATCCTCACTTTCCAAATCCAATTTTACAGAAGGAAGTTTACGCTGCCGATAATCGAATACGGTGAACGTTATGACATTATTCAAATTAACTTTGTTTTAGAAAATAGAGCGATGTAATTTTAACCCGGGAATTTGACTTACAGTATTATATTTGCCGATATTAATATTTACGTAAACATCTGATCCAATTATTCCCGACAGCAAACTTCGATATCTGTTTCATTAATCTCAAAACACGAGAGGTGTATTTCTGCAATGAAAATAAATTATTTTTCTAATTTGATATTGGCTACTTCCATGCTCGTTTTCATGACACCCCTGTTAGGTGCTGGTGAGCCGCAGGGGGCAAATCCCGAAAACAGCCGTCAATCACCGCCAGCTCACGCCGCTTACCAAAAATCCCCTTCTGACGAAAGTGCCGAGCTGCAGGCTAAAAAGGAAAAGAGAAAAAAAGCTGATTTTCCAAGACCAACAAGACAATACCGGGCTACCCAGGGGAAAATGCAAATCGAGGCCGGCAGGGGAAAACCTGCACCCGAAGCTGTGCCGCCATCGGAATATCCGCAAGGGCAAAAGGAGACTGCAAGGGACCTTAAATCAAAAGTAATTACGGCTGTGCAGGGTCCTGGTCCCGGTCCGCAGGATATGACCAAACCGGGCATCCACCGTGAAATTCAGGTACCCGGAAAGCAGCTTATGGATTTCACACGGAGCCGGCATCTAATCCGGTTTGAAGGGGATGCTGAAGAAATACTCCTTCAACTGAACGCAAAGGGGATTGAGTATGAATCGAGTGAAAAAGGATATCTTTTTGACAACAATGGACTGGCTGCACTGGAATATCTGGGGTTAAAATTCTACAAACTGGGGATCAGCCTGGAGTATGACCCGCACACGCCCTCTGAAATCCAGGATGGCGGGAACGGCGAAAACTCCCGGGGGATATTGGATTTGATGAACGATATAAATGCCGATATCCCGGACTATCAGGGAAATGGCAATCCCGGCACAGCTCAGCTTGAATTGGACCCCACAGCACTTGGCAGAGTGACAGCCCTGGATTACGAATTCTTTATTTCCCATTCATACCCCGGAGATTTACGTATTTCCATCGTAACCGGATTGAATGATCTGGTTGTGTGGGACCGCCTGGGAGGCCCGGACGACGGCGGCTTTGATGATGACGGCAACCAACAGGATGATGATATTTATCTGGCCCGTACAACCCATGCCTTTACCGGAGTGCCGGTGAATAATCCCTGGTACCTCTATGTTCAGGACTGGGCTTTCGGCGATACCGGATTCATCGATTTTTTCCGGCTTATCTTCTACTACAACGATCCACCATCGGTTTACAATGCCTACATCACGAACGCTCACGACTATAATAACAACGGCTGTAATGAATACTGGGAATTCACTCTGGACGTTGATGCTGCGGACGGTCCCGGCTATTATGCCGAAGATATATATATCGATGTGTACGATGACCATCACGGATACTGGGGCACCTGGGGGCCGTTTACGTTTGACGGTATGGCGACCTATGACAACGTTACTCTGTCTTTCTGGGACCGCTGGGATTATTTTTTCGATACGTGTACTGAAGTGGAATTTAATTTTATCGCTTATAACGACCTGGGTACATCAAACGATACAAACAGTTTTTGGGTGGACTATACCGACTGCGCCGCGGCATCCTTTGATAATACCGATGAATGCTTTCAGACAGTGGTGGACGGGAATATCGGCTGCTGTGATTCGGTCTGGAGTGAAGCCTGTGACAACAGCTACTGGGAATGTCAGAGTACAGCACCCCATATTTACGGTGTCTATCCTGATATTACAACCGATGATGATAATAACGGCTGCCTGGAGGAATTCAGTTTTCAGATTGACATTGATGCGGCAACCAATTGGCAGACTGCCCATGAAGTGTATATTGATATCTCCTATGCCTGGGGCGATGTGTTTGCTACCATTGGTCCCTATGACTTTTCAGGCAATCTGGTCAGTGATAATGTGTTGTGGGGACCTGTTACAGCCGCGGATTTTGGATTTTCCAGCTGTACTGCGGGAGACTTTATATTCACCGCCTATAATTGGCAGGGCAGTGACAACTATACCAGACAAGTGCAAATGGATGTTCTTCAGGCTGCTCCTGTTTTCTGGAATGTTTACGTCTCGGCACCCGTTGATGCAGATGGTGACGGATGCTATGAGGACTGGTCATTTCGGATCGATATAGACGCTGAGGCGGAGGAAGGGATCGCAGAAGATGTCTATATTGATATCACCAATTCGTGGACCGAAGATACGATTACCGTTGGGCCCTATTCTTTCATGGATATTCAGGTATGGGATAATATCCAGATTGATACACATTGGGATGAAATATTCTGCCATTCTCTCGATTCCTGTATGGATGTCGATTTCGAATTCTATGCCTATAATGCTTTGGGGGCGGATACTGCAGCACTGACGGTCCCCGCAGAAAACGGCATTACGACCGATTCAGCACCGATATCAGGTAGCGTGTATGTTGAAAATCAGGTCTTTCAGGACGGCTGTACGGTAAGCTGGAATTTCAGGATGGATATCGACCCCCCCGGTGCAGGAGACATGGCCCGGGATGTTTACATTGATGTCTTTGCAGAAGGTGTGGGTCCAATGGGTTCATACGGTCCCTATGATTTTTGGGGTATTAGCGGATCATGCGATGACGCAATTATCGGGCCCATTAACGGCTGGGAAATTGCTCCGGACAATACCTGCAGCGATGTCAGTTTTTCCTTCCTGGTACAGAATGATCTGGGTGAGATTATCCTGAACAGGGACGTTTCTACGATGGCCTGGTGTGCTGATACTCCGTATGGATTTGCTGATTCCTGCTATCAGGACGTGCTGCTGGCAGATTCTGCCTGCTGCTATGAGGGTTGGTCCGACGCCTGCCAGACAGGATACGAGCAGTGCATGAACCCGTGCAATAATATCGCCGGTGATATCAATCAGGATGGCTCTGTTGATGTGATTGATGTGGTGGAGCTGGTGGACATCATCCTGAACAATGCTGAGGTCGGCAGTTGTGTACTTGCCGTTGCCGATCTGTCCGTAGATGGCCAACTGAATGTCAGCGATATTGTGGAGCTTGTGGGCCTCATCATCGCTTAGGCTTTACTGATTAGTCAAATCGGGCGAGCCGGTTTTCAGTCTGCTGATTTCAGGTAAATGGTATAGTACAGGTGTAAATCTACAGAAAATCCCGTGCCCCCTCGACTTAATTCAAGCCGGGGGATACCGGCCATATCGTCTCGCCTGGCAAATTGATTTCTGTTGGTAAGGGCTTGTGAAACCCCCTAAGTTTTAAGCGATATGACTTCTCAAACTTCTTCCATTCGGAACAGGCCCGAAGTGCCAGGACAAACGGGAATTCTCCTGAGCAATTCGGATGGCATTATCGGTACACCTTTCGCCTGTTCCCATCGGTACAGCCGCACCCGGAGGATGTAAAATGCTGCGCATGGAATCCAGCGGCCGGATGCGGGCTCTGTTGTGCATGGCAGTCTGCCTGCTGACCGCCGTTGTTTCGGCGGAGGAGTTCCCCATCGGTGTCTGGTCCGGGGACGGCTGGAGTTCCTGTAACGATGTGGATATGCTGGCACCGGTTTCAGAGATGGGCGCCAATCTGCTCTTCCATGAACTGGATGAGGAGGATGAGCTCTCTGAAGCGCTGGCGGTCCTGGCCGCCGCTGGAGATTATAACCTGAAGATCATCGTGAAACCCAACTGGTCGCGGGACAAGTGGGTGCGCGGGCAGTTTGCGCTGTATCCGGCCTACGGCGAGGCCTTCAATCATGAAAACTGCATCGGGCAGGCGGATGATGCCTTAGAAGCCCGGACGGCACAAACGGAAACGGACGAGCCCGGCTGGCTCCAGCGGGACCTGATCATCAATTATCAGCAGGGTGATGAATCCTGGACGGCACTAAGTGAGTATAGCGCGGACTTCTTGCTGGCTGTCGGTGAAAATACAGACCCCGAAACGGCAGCCACCCTCTACGTGGTTGCCAAAGATACGCTGGCTGCAGCCGAGACAATCCTGGATTCCCTCAACGTGCAGGGCACAGACTTTGAACAAGTCAATAGTGTCCGGCCCTTCCGCCTGCAGTTCTCGTGTGCGGGGCTGCCCAATACACAACTCATGGACTATAGGATTTACTGGACCGGCCAAACAGACCTGACGGTATTTTCCACGGTAGTTATGGATTCATTAGCCGAGGCCCTGCAGGTAGAGCATAATTATGATACGGCCATCGAAACCGAGATTGAGGCCATCGAAGCAGCCGAAGGATATGAAAATTTGCTCTGGTGGGATCTGATCGATGAGCCTGCCTACGATCAGCTTTCGGGAGCGGAATACGTGCACCAGCAGCTGCAGGCGGCCGGAGAGGTTCCCTTCATCAACTTCTATCCCGGTTATGCCCTTCAATTTCAGCATGAAGCTCCCGATTTCGATACCTATCTGACGGACTTTGTAACGGCTCTGAATCCACCTGTACTGAGTTTTGATCATTATCCTTTCGGCTGGACTGCGGAAGACCCGGACCTGCCCCGCTTTTTTACCGATCTGGCCTATTACCGGGAAAAATCCCTGACATTTCAGCTCCCGTTCTGGTACACGGCACAGGGGTTTAATTTCAACGACCTGGGTTTCATCGATGAAACCCGGATGCGCCTGTGTGTGTTTTCCGCTCTGGCCTATGGCGCTAAAGGCCTCATGTGGTGGCGCTTCAAAGACGGAATGTCGGATGCGTGTTTCGTTCCCAATCAATTTTATGAACAGGCGCAGGCTGTGAATGAAGCTGTCACTCTCATCGGCCCCGATTTGATGGGCCTTACATCAACGGGGGCTGCCGCCCTGCCTTTTGACACGCTCCCTCCGGGTCTGTCGGTTTCAGCGGTGAGCGGGGATTCGCTGGTAGTGGGGACCTTCACTCAGGACAGTCTTTCCACAGACTGGTTCATGCTGGTGAATTTCCGTTTTACCGGGTCAGCACCCAGTACCCCAACGATCACTCTCGCTCCGGCTGGTGAACCGCGTCTCGTCGAGGATCTGCTGGCACTGCGTTCACCCGAACCTGATAGTCTGCACCTCCCACAGCTAATGCTATCTGCCGGGACAGACGCTTTTCAGGTAAACTTACTGCCCGGTGAGGGACGGCTGTTCAGAGTCAGTGCAGATCTGCTGCCCGGTGATCTCAACCGGGACGGTGAAGTGACCATACAGGATGTGGTTTTCATGGTGGATCTGATCCTGTCGGAGGACGGTTTTTCAGTCTATGAATTGTGGTCCGGCGATCTTAGCGGCGACAACACACTGGATATTCTCGATGTTTTACACCTTGTTATGATTATTCTATCCCATTAAGGTGGTCAAACTTTGACTTAGTTGATATTCTATCCGGATTGAGTTTTCTATCCACATTCATCCGCTCTTCGCAGGATGTTCTGTCTGGTGCACAAAGAACTTAAAATTCCTATCAATCGTATTAATCATATCCATCCTAATTCTGACGCTTTCGGTTTACATTCAACCCCTGCGGAGTTGAGAGGCATTCTATTCAGATTAAGTCCCTTCGGAGTTCTGCAGGTTCAAAAACAGCTCTATGGTGTTTAACACTATCCGCCTGGCGAACAACCAGCGTCTCAAGAAAAATCCCGGTGAGCGCAGGGCGATGGACCGGAACCAGAAAAAGCTGCTGTTTGAGTTCCGCCGGCAGACGGAACGAGTTTAGTTTTTTCCCGGGCCAGCTCCCGGAGCAGGGATTTTTCTGTCAGCGCATGTTTCTTTGGGTACTTTTCTTACGCTAAGAAAAGTACGGAGAAATAATTTAACCATTTCAGGATAGAACATCCAACCGCACCTTTTCCCCCTATCGATGGGGCTTGCCCGACGATGCTACCCCTCGGCGGGATATGCCCGAAGGGCAGAGGGGGTCAGGTGAGTCAAACGTGCAGAGTTCAGGTTTGGGCGGTTTGGGGTT
>JAADGM010000061.1 GCA_013152375.1 FCB group bacterium
TGCCTGCAATACTGTGGAAAAACCTCACAAAATACATTCTCGACTCTGAAGCATCCAGGAAGCAATTAGCAAAATAGTCACTCACAAGAAAGGCAAAATGGAAGTATTACTTCAACCGTATCATTTTCGACGAGCGTGATTTGTTCTTGATATGGAACCTCACCAGGGGCACCAACACAACATACTTCAGTGTCCAATATATAATCACCCGGTTCAAGTTCAAAAAGACATTCTCCATTTTCATCAGTGGTCTTTACGATGTTGCCAGGTGAAATGGTAATTTCAATGTCTTTAATAGCAGGTTCTTCAAGGTCATTATCGACAGCCGAAACTAACAATATTCCAGTCTTGGGTTTTGTCGGTCCATTATTGCAGGCAACAAAATAAAACAATGAGAAAATCACTAAAACTGACAAGATGAGTCTAAAAGAAAATTTCATTTTATGAGCTTCTTTTGTTTTGATTTTTGAACTATCAAACGCTTGCGGTCTGCAGCGTCCTCGTTGATATTTCCTCTCTTGAAATATTCCATAGTTTTTAAGTTCGGTGAATCCCCGCTTGTATTAATTGCTAAATCAAAAAACCCGCAGGACTCCCTGCGGGTAAGGACTTTGCTCGTTGTGAGTGATAATTGCCGGATATATGATTCATGACTATAATTTGTGGTTGTCCCCCTTTTAGACAGAACGAAATTATAACCTAATTGGATTTATTTCCTAATACAGAAATTCGGATATACGGCGGTAATCCCCACCAGTCCGGTGGCGGTGTACCGGCAACCCTGCCAGCAGCTCCACCCGCCGGGAAGTTTCTTAGATTGTTGGACGAAAAGAAGGCGGCGTAAATTTTCCATCATTTTTACGGGGAAAACTTGCGTTCAGCAGACAGTACAGAAAAAGAGAGCATCCATAATATCTCCGCCAGGGCGGCCGCGGCCGCGCACCGGCTTCGCCGTCAGGTACTGATGTCCTGCAGCATCCCCTTTGCTGTGAAGGACGTCCTCACTGTGCTCACCCACCCGGCGGACCGGCAGATCACACGGGTCTATTGGGAGCAGCCGGCAGTAGGTTTCGCCATGGCTGGTCTGAATGCGCTGCTCTCGCTGGACCTGACCGGTGAAATCGGACTTGAGGAGGTCAACGACTCCATGAACGGGCTTTTTGCCGAGCTCATCGCACATCCCCGGGAAGCGCCGGCGGGTCCCCGTTTTCTCGGGGGATTTGCCTTCGATCTCAATGCCGCTCCGGGCGGTGTCTGGGAGAATTTCCCCCTGGGGCGGTTTATTTTGCCGGAATGTCTCGTAACCCGTATCGCCGGTGAGACCTGGCTCACCATCGCAAAAATTGTTCAGCCCGGTGAATCCGAAAAAAAAGTGGAAGCCGATTTCACCCGTACTTTTACCTATTACCGCAACCGGCTGCCGGTAACCCTTCCGCCTTTTAAATATGCCGCCGTGGATCGCTATAAAGATGTGCCGGATAAAAAAGGCTACAAGAAGACGGTCTATAAAGTGCTGGGAGCCATCAAGCCGGGAGAACTGGAGAAAGTCGTGATCTCCCGGTCTCATTATGTTAAAATTGACAGCCGCTTCAGCGTCATCTCCGCCATGCAGGTTCTGCGGAACGCCTATGGCGAATGCACGAGCTTTTTCTTCGGTTTTCCTCAGGAGGGCACCTTTTTTGGTTCCACACCGGAGCAGCTCATTCACAAAAGCGGAACCCAAATCCGGACGGAAGCCCTGGCTGGGACCATCCGCCGGGGTCGGAATATCGAAGAGGATCGTCTGCTGGGAGACACCCTGTTCAACAGCCACAAAGAACGGGAGGAACATCAGTTTGTCATTGACCAGATCTGCCGCCGTCTGAGGGCGGAGGTGGAAGGCCTCACCGTCGGGGACCGGCCGCGGATCTTCCAGCTGAAAAATGTACAGCATCTGCGTACAGAGATTTCGGGGACTCTGAAAAGCGAGAAAAATGTCCTGGATCTCGCTGCAATCCTGCACCCCACACCCGCCGTAGCCGGGACCCCCACCGACAGAGCCCTGGAGGTCATCCGGAAACTCGAAACCCACCAGCGAGGGTGGTATTCAGGCCCGGTGGGCTGGCTGGACCCCAAGGGGGACGGCGAATTCACCGTTGCCCTGCGGTCGGCACTGGTCATCAACAATGAGGCCTATATTTATGCCGGCGGCGGCATTGTAGCCGAGTCCCTGCCGGAGAAGGAATGGGAAGAAACCCAGCTCAAACTGCAGCCCATCATCTCGGCCCTGTCCGGGGGACAGATTTGAACGCATTCGTAAGTTGTGACCGATGAAGGATGCAGGTCTGAAAAATCTGCACTGGAGTCGGCATACGGCAGCGGCGCTCTATCATCTCGGAGTCCGCACAGTCTGTGTTTCACCCGGCGCCCGGAACTCTCCTCTGACGTTTGCTTTTGTCCGGCACGGTCGGTTTACCCTGTACAGCGTGATCGACGAACGTTCTGCCGGCTATTTTGCCCTGGGGCTGGCAAAATTCTCTGATGCACCGGTTGTGCTGCTCTGCACTTCGGGGACAGCCACGGCCAATTATTATCCGGCGATCATTGAGGCTAATCTCGGGCGGATTCCGCTGATCGTCCTCACCGCGGACCGACCGGCAGCACTGGTGGGCACCGGCGCCAACCAAACCCTCAATCAGCAGAATCTCTACGGGCGGCAGGTGCGCTGGTTTCGGGATGTGGGGCTTCCGCACACCGCTAAGGCAGCCTTAAGCCAGCACTTAAGATCGGCAGTACTCATGGCGCTGGGCCTGGACAGTTCCGGCAGAAAAGTGAATCCCCCGGGACCCGTTCATTTGAATTTCCCCTTTGATGAACCGCTGCTGCCGGAAAATTATTCAGATGATGATCTCAAACGTCCCCTGGCCAGAGATCCCTTGTGGGATCTGAATCCTGCAGACTCTGCTGCCGCCGGGAGTGCTTTTGAGGCTTTGCCAGCGACCCGTCATCCACTGATAGTGGCGGGCGGTCTGCCGCCTGGGACGGATGCAGACTCTATCCTGGCACTGGCCGCCGCGTTGAAGGCACCGGTCTTTGCCGATCCGGTTTCCCAGCTGCGGTATGGACCCGGTCACGAGAATGTGATCACCGGCTATGACCTCTTTTTAGACGAAACAGCTCTTGAACCGGACCTCGTTCTGCGGTTCGGCAGGAAGCCAACCTCCAAAAAACTCTGCAGGCAGCTCGATCTATGGGGTCCCATTACCACTCTCATCGACCCTGTGGGTCGTTTTAATGACGATTGCCCGGAGGTCGTATCCGCAGAGATCGGGGAATACTGCCGCCGGCAGCTGGCTCTCATCAGTACTAAACAAACGGTGGAATGGCTGACGCGGATCAGGAGTCTAGACCAGACCGTCCGGGAGATAGGGGAGAGAAACCTGAAAGTTGATACTTCCTGTGAGGGATATCTGGTCAAAGCCGTGATCGAAACCCTCGTGAGCGAAACGAATCTGATACTGGGGAACTCCATGCCCATACGCTATGCCGATCGGTTTACAGGTCCGTCTCTCCGCAGAATAAAGGTATTCGCCAACCGGGGCGCCAGCGGTATCGACGGCGTTTTATCCACGGCTCTCGGAATTGCCGCCGCGTCGAAACGACGGGAGAATCTGCTCATTATCGGAGACCTGTCCTTTTACCACGACCTGAACAGTCTGCTCGCGGCCAATCGCTACGAGATATCCCTGACCATCGTGCTCATCAACAACAACGGCGGAGGCATTTTTTCCTTTCTGCCCCTGCAGGCGCTGAAGCCGCCTGAGTTCACGGAGTTCTGGGCCACACCGCACGCACTCGACTTCTCCGAAGCAGCCCGGCTTTATGGCTGTGCTCATAAACGTGTCCTCGACATCAACTCGCTCCAGCAGTACATCGGTGAATCATTCACCCTGCCGGGGATTAAAATTCTGGAATTTCAGACGGACCCGGAGTGGAACCTGAGTCTGGCGCAGCGCCTCAGTGAAAAAATTCACCGGACCCTTACTGCTTCCCAGTGATCATCAACACTGACAATTTTGAATACCGGATATCCGCCGATTCACATTTTGGATTGGAAAATCCGGGTATCATTTTTCTGCACGGGTTTACGGGCAGCCGGCATACCTGGGCGCATCTGCGGGATGCCCTGGAATATCCATCTGCTGCTCTGGATCTGCCGGGACACGGCGAGACCAAAACTCTCGAACCGGCGGTGCCGGCTGACTTTCACAAACTGACAGAAGAGCTGATACTGATTTTCGATGGCCTGAAGGCGGGGAAAGTACATCTGTGCGGATACTCCATGGGGGGACGTCTGGCCCTGGCTTTTGCGCTGTCCCATCCGGAAAGGGTTGAGTCCGTGATCCTGGAAAGCGCCTCACCGGGTCTCGCCGAAGCTGATGCACGTGCAAGCAGGCGGGCTGCAGATGCTGGATTGGCGGAGAAAATAATGACGGATTTTGAAGGTTTCCTGCGAGACTGGGAGGCAATGTCCTTCTTTGCCGGACAGAAACTGCGCAATCCCGGGGGATGGCAGCGGACTCAGGAAATCCGTCGTAAGTCAAGCCCTGCCGGACTGGCATACGCACTGAAGCACTTCGGGACCGGCGCTCAACCTTCCTGTTGGGATCAACTGGCCGGACTTGAACTCCCGGTGCTGCTTATAACGGGAGCTGAAGATGAGAAATTCAACCGCATTGCCCGGGAAATGACCGGCCGGCTGCCATATTCAAACCATGTGCAAATCGAAAATTCCGGACATGCGCCTCATATCGACCAGCCCGAAAATTTCCGTCTTCTGCTCAGTGACTGGCTTACAGATGCACACAGGCTCTGTGGTGTGAGGCCACGCTGACGGTTTTTCTCTCTACGGCAGGTTAAACCGGGTTTGCTCCCCGGTGGTGATCAGGTTTCTGACTTTACGAATATAGTCGATACTGATCTTATGTCCGCCCCGATACAGACAGAGCTTCACATTAGCCCCCTGGCTTTTTAACTTTTCATAAGCCAATTCCGAAGCAGAAGGATCCACCGTCTGATCCTGGCGGCCGTGGCCGATGAGTATGGGAGTGTCTCTTTGTGCTTCGTGAAACAGGGTTTTCTCCGCCTGGGGGTTTCGTAAAAATCCCGCAATGGGGAATACCCCGCCGAGCGGCTGGTCGAGCTTCAAGATCAACTCGTAGCAGGTGAGAGCGCCCTGTGAAAATCCCAGTACATAGACCCGATTAGAGGGATAACGGGGGAAAATAACCTCATTGAACAGGGCCTCCAGTACTTCCCGGCTGCGGGTCATTTCCCAGACATCCGGTTCCACCTCCAAAGACCATGAGCGACGGTCAGTATCGTTTTCCACGAGATAGGGAGCATTTGGGAAATAATAATCCGCGGCTTTGAGGTTCAAAGAGTATTTGAGTTGTTTCAAACTGAATTTATTCCCCTGCCAGCCGTGGAGGATGACCACGGCCCTGGCCGGAGCGCTGCCGATTGTCAGTTGTTCAAAGTCCGGATGCATGGATACAACGGGTCCTGTATTTATTTACTGTAAAAAGATGCCGCCAATTTACGGAAGCCACCCGATAATTGACGGATAAAATCCTGCTGATCCGGAATCCTTACCGCGGACTTAATAATAATCAGACGGAGTACGCAGGTCTCCGTGCCGGCAGCTGCCACTTTTGCAAACTTTTGATTTCATCGCATACTGAAATAATTATAAATTGAGATACATTCTCAAATAGTTAAATACAGTTTAGCCGGAATTTTCCGGAATGGAGATTCTACAATCCTAAGAAAAGGAGAAATGCAATGATCGTTGCAATTCCAAAAGAAATCGCTCCCGGGGAGAATCGCGTTGCTGCGGTTCCCGCAACGGTGAAAGAGCTGATCAAAAAAGGGCTTGAGGTCCACGTGGAAACCGGAGCCGGAGAGGGCTCTTTTATCCCTGATGCCGATTATGAGAAAGCCGGTGCCGTTATTGAGAAAACCCCGGCTGACTTATATGCAGCAGCGGAGTTTGTGCTCAAAGTAAATCATCCGCTGATGAATGAGAAACTGGGTCAGCATGAAATTGACCTGGTAAAGGAGGGTTCCGCCATTCTGTCTTTTTTCCAGACGACCAAAGAGACGGAACTGGTCAAACTTTATCAGAAGCGAAAAATAACCGGCTTTTCGATGACGCTGATCCCGCGGACGACACTGGCACAGAAAATGGACGCGTTAAGTTCCCAGAGCAATATCGCCGGCTATAAATCGGTGCTCATGGGGGCAGTTCATCTCGGTGTGTTTATGCCGCTGCTGATGACTGCTGCGGGGACTATTCCTCCGGCAAAGGTTCTGATCCTCGGTGCCGGGGTTGCCGGTTTGCAGGCCATCGCCACGGCCAAAAGACTGGGAGCGCAGGTGGAGGCGTTCGACGTGCGTCCGGTAGTGAAGGAGCAGGTTGAGAGTCTGGGCGCTAAATTTGTGGAGGTCGAGACCGACACCACCGAAGGCGTGGGCGAAGGCGGTTATGCCAAAGAGACCTCTGATGAGTATAAACGCAAACAACAGGCACTCATCAAAACTCATATCGCGAAATCCGATCTGGTCATCACAACCGCACTCATCCCCGGCCGGCCGGCGCCAATCCTCATCCCGGAGGATGTGGTGGACGCTATGAAGCCCGGTGCTGTCATTGTTGATCTTGCAGCGGAAAACGGCGGCAACTGTTCTCTCACGACACCCGGTTCCGTCATCCGCCGAAACGGTGTGACCATTGACGGTACTCTCAATATCCCCGGCAGTATGCCCGTCCATGCCAGTCAGCTTTATGCCAAGAATGTGAGCGCCTTTGTCACCTATCTCTGTCCTGAAGGTAAATTGAATCTGAATTTTGAGGATGAGATCATCTCAGGGGCCATGTTTACGCACAATGGCGAAGTGACTCATGCAGCAACCCAAAAAGCATTATCTAAATAAGGGAGAAAAAAATGATCGATGTCATTACAATATTCATTCTGGCCATGTTCATAGGGTTTGAAGTGATCACAAAAGTCCCGCCAACTCTGCATACGCCGCTCATGTCCGGTTCAAATGCTATCTCAGGCATCTCCATTGTGGGGGCCATTATCGCCACACAGGCCGGCGGCAGTGTGGGGACCTGGCTGGGAATGATCGCGGTTATCTTTGGCACCATCAATGTGGTTGGCGGTTATCTTGTCACCGACCGCATGCTCAAAATGTTCAAGCGCAAATAGGAGTGCCTGCAATGGAATATAAGAATTTATTTTATGTGTTAGCGGGTGTCCTGTTTATCCTGGGACTCAAACGGATGAGTCATCCGAAAACCGCCCGCAGCGGCAACACGGTTTCATCCATCGGAATGCTCATCGCCATCGTCGTGACTTTGGCCTACTTTGGCAATCTTGATTTCAGACTCATCGCTGTGGGAATGATCATTGGCACGATCATAGGCGGACTCTTTGCCGTCAAGGTGCAAATGACCGGCATGCCCCAGATGGTGGCCATTTTCAACGGCTTCGGCGGCGGTGCTTCGGCACTGGTAGCCGCAGCGGAATTCTTCACCAAAGTGGGTACGCCTTCCCAGACACACTATCTCATGGGCACTGTGGGCATCAGTATTTTTGTGGGGACGCTGACCTTTACCGGCAGCTTCATTGCTTTTGCCAAATTGCAGGGTATCATCAGCGGCAAACCCATCACTTTTCCGGGGCAGCAGGTGTTCAACGGCATCATCGCCCTGGTGATGCTGGCATCTGTAGTGGCTCTCACACTGGGGACCGGGAATATGATGCTCATCATCACCGTGGTGATCCTTTCTTCAGCCGTGCTGGGTATTACCCTGACGATCCCCATCGGCGGGGCGGATATGCCCGTCGTGATCTCGTTGCTGAACTCCTACTCGGGTATTGCCGCTGCGGCGGCAGGGTTCGTCCTGCTCAATCAGGGGCTTATTATCAGCGGAGCGCTGGTTGGGGCCTCAGGACTCATTCTGACCAAGATCATGTGCAAGGGGATGAACCGCTCCCTGGTGAATGTGATCTTTGGCGCAGTTGGGGGTGAGGTGGAAGGCGCCGCGGCTGCAACCCAGAAACTGAATATCAAAAGTTATTCAACTGAGGAAGCGGCCATGATCTTCGATGCAGCCGAGAAGATCATCATTGTTCCCGGATATGGTCTGGCCGTAGCCCAGGCCCAGCATGCCGCCCGTGAAGTGGCAGATTTTCTCATGGAAAAAGGAAAAACCGTACTGTATGCCATCCACCCGGTGGCCGGCCGCATGCCCGGGCACATGAATGTGCTGCTTGCCGAAGCAAATGTGCCCTACGAACTGTTGAAGGACCTGGATGAGATCAATCCCGAATTTGAAGACTGTGATGTTGCCCTTGTGCTCGGTGCCAATGACGTTGTGAATCCTGCCGCACGGCACGATAAAAGCAGTCCTATCTACGGCATGCCGATTTTGAATGTGGATAAATCCCGTACGGTGATCATCAACAAGCGCACCATGAATCCGGGGTTCGCCGGCATCCAGAACGAACTGTTCGGTTATGACAACTCCATCATGGTTTTCGGCGACGCAAAAGTGATGCTCACTCAGCTCCTGGCGGATCTGAAGGAATTGTAAACCTGATCCGTTGAGATGATAACAGGGCCATGAGATGGCGACAGAATGAAAAAAATCCGGTTTGGAGTAAAGCTTTTATAATACCGTGACAGGTCAAAGATAAGATTTACCGCTCCCTATGAAATAATAACGAAAGGAATTTTGATGGCAGCCGGAATACGGACGCTTAAACTGCTGATCGTCATCAGTTCGATCATGAGTACTTCGTGGGCGCAGTCTGTTCGGGAGGCAGGGAATATTACCCTAAATCATTTAGATGGGATCCAACTGCGCTTCGAACAACTGTTCCGGGACGGCAGCCCAACAATGCTCATTTTTCTGCAGCCGGGTGATGTCTATTCAGATCGATACATTGAGCAGATCCGTGTCTTCCCTTTCGGAGATTATCGCGACGATCGGGGACTTCGGACCATCCTGATCTGTCGTCAGCCGGTCCAAGATCCCGATCCTGAGCTGCTCAAATTTCTGTTTGACCCGGAATACCGGTATCAGGTGAGTTCCTATGGGATCGGCTCTCTCACAACGCAGACACCCCTGACCTTTTTCGTGACTGATCACGAGCTGTTCAGGAGGCTGGGTCTGTCGGGATTGCCATCCGTGCTGCTCATACAGGACAGCGAAATTACCTTTAACAGCCAGGGGCCCCTTCCGGGTGATCAAATGGCCGCGATGCTTGACAAACGGCTGTCCCAAACAACAGATGATACAGTGCTGTATTCAAGTACTGCAATGCTGTCCACTGAACAGATCCTTTCAGGGTTGAGGCTCACCGGCGAGGAAATATTCTCATTTTTCGGGGTTCCCGATATATGCTCCTGGACAGAGCAGGATGACTGGTACCGCTATCCCGGTTTTGATGTCTCTCCCGGCGGTCCTATCCGGTTTACGGAAAAATATACCGATCGTCCCCTTACCCGGAACCTTGGAATGTCGTCCGACCGGGCGACAATTGAACGCTTCCTGGGTAAGCCCACGGACAGCGAGTTAAAAGATGGTTACGAAAAAGTCAGTTACGTCGGTTCCTGGTTGAGTAAACGCCAGATTGTGGCACAGTACGATCCTGATACGGATAAACTGCATTCCCTGCTGATCCGATATCCCGAGGGCAGAGAGGCACTGCTCACTTCTGACCGAAATATCAGCACAATGGATAACCTCCTGGGTATCTACCGGCAGCCCGTGGCGCAGATGACGCAATTGTTAGGGGAACCGGAGCTCACCGTTCCCAATCCAAATGACCCCGATGTGACGACTTATTTTTATATGTCAAACGGGCTGGGTCTTCACTATTCGAAAAGTGCCGATAAAATCGCTGGAATGGTGTTTATGAATACCAGCGAAGCAAATCAATCCTACCCCCATCCCCTCCCTTTCGGAGTTAGCTGGACAAGTTCATATACTGATATTATCGCGTCATTTGGCAAACCGGTTCAGGAACTGGCCTACTACAATACAATTGCTCTTTCCTATGACTGGAAGGGAATTCAGTTCTTTTTGACACCGTCGGACAGTATGCTGTTTCGGATGGACCTTTATCCCGCTGCGCTGGATAATCTCGTGAAAGAGGCCGGTTCCGGTTATTAGAAACCGAAAGGGAACTCCAATGAAAAAATACTTATTTGCAATGTTCATAACGGCAACGGTTTTTGCCGGACCAAAGGATCTTGACAAGATTTACATGACGGCTCCTGCATTTTATCTGGGTCACTTTCCCTCCTCTCAGTTTACGGATGTGCTGGACCGGTTTGATGAGCAGAGGGAGTGGATGGAACATCCCTTTTCAGACAATACCCTGACCTGGAATATCCGCTGGTTTGATATGGGCCTTGGGTTTTACAGAGGGTTTTTAAGTTATGAAATGGGTTGGCATACCCGCCGGTACTATCTGGATGCCTGGAATCTGTTCGATACGGGATCAAATGATCCAACGGCTCAATTTCTGCGGGTCAAAATGACTGCCGTTTATAGCGGTGTGGGGCTTCCGCTGCTGCATGGATTTGTTACGCCGGCTGTGACCCTTGAAGCCGGTAAGCTGCAGATTTCCACTTATGCAGAGGATAAATCCCTGAAGTACAGCAGGCGCGGCAGACGCTTTTATGATCATCTTGACGAAGGCGTGGATGAATGGATGGCCTATCTCAATCTCTCTGTTAAAATAATGATCCCTACAGGTTGGGAAGAAGTTTTTATCAAAGTTGAACCCTATTATCTGATGGGAATGAAGACCGTGAGTCTGGCGCGCCTGAGCCAGTCTCTGACTCCCGGTTTGCCCGTCGATAATCCAAACTGGAAGCCGGAAGTTTACGGTGTGATGATCTCTTATGCCATCTTTTTCTGAGGTTTATACGGAATTTTCATTTTATTTGCGGAGACCGAAGGAAACCCGGAGTTCCTGCGTCGGGCGTTTCACACTTTTCCGTTGTTGACAGCTGCGACGATCTCGTCAGAGGCTCGCCGGATATCCTCCGCTGTTGTAAAGCGGCCCACGGAAAACCGCAGGGTTCCCATGGCGAATTCCAGGGGGACACCCATCGCTTTCAGCACAGCGGAGACTTTGATATCGTTGTTGTGACAGGCGGCCCCGGCAGAGGCGGCAACTGTCGTCAATTTCCCAAGTAATTCATTCGCCTTCATCCCGGGGAAACTCACACTCAGAGTATTTGGCAGTCTTTGTTCCGGGTGACCATTGATCCTGATCCCGGGGATGTGCTCCAGAAGATTGCGTTCGAGGTCATCCCGCAATTTCTTTACGCGGGCATGCGCTCCGGCAGTTTCGTTCGTTATCAGCTCGGCGGCCTTGCCGAGACCCACGATCCCAAGGACATTTTCAGTCCCCGCACGTCGGTTCAGCTCATGGCCTGCGCCGTGGATAAGTTTTTCAAGGTTCAGGCCTGACCGAACATAGAGTGCGCCCACACCTTTGGGAGCATAGAGTTTATGACCCGCCACCGACAGCAGATCAACCCCCAATTCATTGACGTCAACCGGAACTTTCCCGATAGATTGTGCGCAGTCAGAATGCACCAGTACACCATGCCGATGAGCAATGTCCGAGATTTCCCGGATGGGCTGGATGGTGCCGACTTCGTTGTTTGCGTGCATCACCGAAATAAGGAGGGTCTCCGGTGTGATGGCCTGCTCCACATCTGCCGGAGTAACCTGTCCGAAGGCATCCACGGGCAGGAGGGTCAGCGCAAAGCCCCGGCCTTCGAGGTACCGGCAGACCTCAAGCACAGCCGGATGCTCTACAGAAGAAGTGATCAGGTGGCTGCCCTGATCCCGACGGGCACCGGCAATCCCTTTTATGGCGAAATTGTTCGACTCCGAACCGCTGCTGGTGAAGATGATCTCCCCGGGTGCGCACCCCAGTAATTTCGAGATCTGCTCCCGAGCTGTTTCAACGGCCTGCTTTGTGATCACACCGAATTCATGGCTGCTGGAGGGGTTCCCAAAATGATCTTTGAGATAGGGCAGCATGGCATCGGCCACCCGGGGATCAACGGGAGTCGTTGCGTTATAATCAAGATAGATGGGTTTCATAGATTTTCCAATCCAGTTTTGCGGGAATTAATTATTGTGGTCGGTCAGAGCAGGAACATTTACCAGTATTTTTCGAGGTGGATCTGTCCATCCTGCTTACGGTTATGCTCAATAAAGTTATGCTTGCCAAGTACGTCGAGGGCTGATTCGATCATCCCGGGATTTCCACAGAGAAAGATGTGAGTATTGTCCGGTGTCGGTTCGAAACCCCAGTTTCTGCGGATGATGTCCATCTCCCAGACATCCTGCACATAGCCGGTAATGCCGCCCCAGGGGGTAAGCTCGGCATCAGGTCTGCTGATGATGGGGATATAAGAAAAATTATCCATCATGCCATTGAGCGTGATCAACTCGGAACGATAGCCCAGGTCCCATGAGTGACGGGCACCGTGAATGACGGCAAATCTTCGACCAGATCCCGGTCTGAGTGCAGAGCGGATCATGCTCATGTACGGCGCAAGCCCCGTACCGGTACCGAGCATAACGACATTTTTCCTAACAGGAATTTTGTCAAGAATGAAGACGCCCTTCATTTTAGGTGCCAGATGAATTTGATCACCGGCCTCCAGGGCGAACAGCCTCGGTGTCAGGCTGCCTGAGCGAACCAGGGCAATGTAAAGTTCGAGGTATTCCTTATGAACCGATGCCGAAGCAATGGAATAAGCCCGCAGAATAAATTTATCCGGATTCGTGTCTTCCTCTGGGTCGCACAGTTCGATTCGGGGAGCGCTCCCGGGGAGACCGATGACGGCATATTGACCGGGCTCAAAATCCGGGAGGTCCCAGCCATCCGGTATGATGCGTAAAATGATCAGTTCAGGGGAGACACTGATCTTCTGACTGATATAAGCGTTTAGTTCTCTCTGCATATATGACTCACGTTGGTTATTAATTTTTTACACTGACATTGACCCGCAGCAGCCTTGGTATTTCCTGTTTCGGCTGATGGAAACGACTCTGCGATTCTGCTTAAGATGGGATTTGTCCAATGGATTTAGCCTTTGAAAGTGTCTCATCGAATTCATCCCGGATATTTGAATCTATCGTGATTCCGCCACCCATTCCAAGATAAATTGCGTTCTTAATCTGAAGCAGAGTACGTATGGCGATATTGAAATCCAGGTCGCCGCCGGGCAGGATATATCCCATGGACCCCGTGTAGATTTCCCTGGGCGACTCTTCGAGCTCACGGATGACCTCCATAGCTCTCCGCTTTGGGCATCCGGTAACAGACCCCCCGGGGAACATGGAGATCAGAGCATCAATCCCGGTAAGTCCGTCCTTCAGGCATCCGGTGATTTTGCTGTAAGTATGAAACACATTTTTCAACCGCATTACGGCCTTTTTCCGCTCAATCCGGACGGAGCCAATCCGACAAATTTTACCGAGATCGTTGCGCAGGAGATCCGTGATCATGAACAGTTCCGACTGCTCTTTTGGGCTATTTAGCAGTTCAGACAGATTCTTTTTATCAAGAACCGGGTTTGCATTACGGGGTCGGGTTCCCTTGACAGGTTCGGTCTCGATAAAGCCGTCCGTGACCCGGATAAACCGCTCTGGGGACAGGCTGGTGACCGTATATCCGGATCCCTCAAAATAAGCCGCGTGAGAGACCGGATTCGCGGGGAGCATCCTGAGAAAAAGCTGTCGGGGAGAGACGGTGGCTGCAGCGTGGAGCGTATGGGTGAAATTCACCTGATAAATATCACCCCGGCGGATGTAGTCAAAGATCCGGTTTATTTTTTCGCGGTAGAGTTCAGGCGTAATGGAAAGATGATAGATCGGGTCAGGTAATCCCGTGGGCAGCGCGGGTCGTCTCCGATTGATTTCCCGTACAATCTGTGGGAAAGCAGTATCCTGAAAATGGAGTTTGCCGACCCCGGGCGTAAATTCGATGTAGTTGCCATACGCATGGAATTCAGCAAGCGGCAGCCGGGTTTGGTTCTGCACCGGGAGAGCGCACAACGGATAGCCCAGCTCGAAACTGAGCTGACCAAAGATAAAATCGCAGGCGAATCGATCTGTAAAGCGCTTCAGCTCCAGTGTTTCCTGACCGTTGTATCGGAAGGCGGCAACCGGATTGAAGGCAATAATCCTTTTCCAGCCCCGGGAGGAAGACCGCCAGGTCATGGCAACGAATTTTTCCCGTGCAGAGAGTTTTGAGAAGAAATTTCGGGGATCCAGCCCGGGAATGATTTCAGATTTCATAGAGGAAATTATGCATCAGCCTGTCACCGGATCGTGTCATAAAGGATTCAGGATGAAACTGAACACCATACAGAGGATACAGATCGTGCTCAATTGCCATGATGTCTCCGTGGATATCCCTGGCGGTCTGATGAAATCCGGGCGGTACACCGGCCAGGGTCAGGGAGTTATAGCGGGCTGCCGGGAAGCTGCTTGCAATGCCGTTGAACAGGGGTGACGGATTGTGTTGAACAGATACCGTCGTGCCGTAGAGCAGTTTTTTTGCCGGGACGACCTCCGCGCCGAAAACGGATCCGATGCACTGATGACCGAGACAAATTCCCAGAATTGGCAATTCCCCGGCAAGTTGGCGCACCACTTCATTGCAGATCCCCGCATTTGCGGGTGTGCCCCAACCGGGAGAAAGAATGATCTTATCCGGCTGCAAGGCTTTGATCCCTGCAAGATTGATGTGATCATTCAGGACAATGCGGGTGGAACAGCCCAGGCTCTCCACCTGCTGATACAGGTTATAGGTGAAGGAGTCATAATTGTCAATGATCAGGATCAAAACAGGCGTGGAACGATACTCTATTTCACAGGGTGTTTTTTCACTTTTGACAGGGGAACGATGAAGATATCCCGCTGTTCATTGGTCAGCCGCAGGTTTTCGCCGTCAAAACAGATGCCTTCGCACTGTTTAGCCATGATGGGATACCGAAATTTTTGACCGCTGAAAAGCAGATCGCTGTCGGGGGGTGTTTCAACGACCCAGATGGAATTATAAGTGAGAATTGCCACCATGCTCCCGTCGTCCGCGGCATCTGCGGCAGTGACCATACCGCCGACGTCATAGCGGTCCACCAATGTAAGGGTGTTGAGCTGCAGCGGTGAGGTTTCGTCAAAACGGTA
This sequence comes from FCB group bacterium, assembly GCA_013152375.1. Classification (GTDB taxonomy): domain Bacteria; phylum Fidelibacterota; class Marinisomatia; order SCGC-AAA003-L08; family JACNLC01; genus JAADGM01. Next base: position 15,284 of record JAADGM010000061.1, read on the forward strand.
CAGCTTTGTAAAGGTATCGGATCTGTGTTTCGTGAGCAGGTAGAGTTTACCGCGTAGGCTGAAGAGAGCCTCCGCGTCGAAATTCTTTTTTTTAGGAGGGAAGCCATCCTGATCCGGATAGCGGAAATTGAGAGTGCTTTGAATGCGGGTTGTTATGGTACCCCGGGGATCCGGTTCGGGGAGCACATAAACGGCAAGGTCCCTGCGGACATTACCGTTATTGCCAAACGCGGCAATATACATGGTTCCTGTATTGTCCACGGCCAGGTCTTCCCAGTCCACATTAACGGCATTTCCGAGTATGATACCGTGGTAATCTTCCGCCCAGCGGGGCTTAACCGCATTGCCGTCTCCATCAATGGCGAAAATGCGGGCTTCATCTCCGGAGTCATTCAGGGTCCAGTAAACATCATCATATTGATTGCTTTTTTCAATGGCGGAAGATTCGCTGATATCTTCAACCGAGATGCGGGCCCGGGCTCTTAGCACCGCGGCATCATCATCATAGGGATTGGGGGGCAGGAATAATTTTTCATTTGTACAGGCCAGTATCAGCAGCAGGCCTATGAAGGGAAGTATAATTCGCATTGTTTAGTCTCCAGTGGTGGTTGAGGTTAATCTGTCTTTGCCCAGCATCCAGGCCGCAAGGGTCATTCCGTCAAAGATCTCTCCCTGGCGGATGAGGTCCTCAAACCGGGCTGGAGGCAGTTCAAAAAGTTCAAAATCTTCTGATTCATCCCGGTGGAATTCCGACGAGGGAGAAAGGTTCCGGGCCAGAAAGACGACTGTGGTTTCATCAGTAACTCCGTTGAAGGGGTTGAACTCACCGATTTTTTCAAGGTCACCGGTGAAGCCGGTTTCTTCAATGAGTTCTTTTCGGGCGGTTTCTTCCGCGGACTCCCCCGGGCGCATACCGCCGCCAGGGAATTCAAGACTGACCCGTCGGTTTAAATAGCGATACTGACGTACCATCAGAAGCCGGCCGTTTTTCAGAAGAGGGATCAGGAATACGGACCCGGCGCTGTGCACATAATGATATTCTCCTTCGTATCCGTCAGGCAGGACAAAGCGGTCAATTTTATAGGTCCAATAGGGGTTGACCTGCCGTACAGACACCGAGACGGTTTTCCAGGGTTGCAGGCGGGTCTCCCCTGAGTAGGCCCTGGGATGAATTTCTGCTTTTTTGAGATTCTGGTTCATTATTCTGCCAATTCCTATCAAAATATCCAGCCGGAATTTACAGGGTGAAACCCGGAACTGTGAAGTTGAATTCGCGTCTTTGCATAAATCCGTCTCTGTCCGAAGTCTGCCCTCATAGTGCTAACTCCCGGCGCGCAATTATCAGGTACTCAACGGCCGGTTTCCCTATTAAAAATGTACTGATGATTCCTGTCGCCGGGACGACAGGGGGTCTGAATTGGCTTGTAAAAAAGCATGAAAAGAGGTTATTATATACCGACCGGTCGGTCTGTATATTTCAGTCGTTGAGGCCTGTACATGGTAAATCAGGGTCAGATTCCATGGCTGGGATGCAGGAGCAGGCTGTGGAGAGAGCTGATTGGTACCGTCCGCACCAAAAAATGTGAAGCTGGTATAAAAAGGAAATGGCAGAGAACAAACCAAAAGAAATTAGACAAATAGAGATCATGGAGGCTGCTTTGAAGACTTTCATCCACAAGGGATATACGGCCTCCAGGATGGTGGATATTGTGGAAAAATCCGGCTTGAGCAAAGGGGCGATATACCATCACTACCACAGCAAGCAGGAGCTGTTCCTGTCCCTCATTGATTATTGGGAAAGTCAACTTTTTCCCGATCTCTCAAGACTGATCGTCAGCGAGTCTGCAGCGGATAACCTCCGGGCGATTGCTGCGGAGATCAGTCGGACATTCGACCATAAACGCTATGTATTTATGGCGGAACTGGAATTCTGGGCGCTCTCAAACCGTGATGAAGCCGTGCGTCGCCGTACCCGCAGGCTCTACGAGAAAATTCTGACACTGATAGAGGGGATCATTCAAAACGGAATTGCTTCCGGAGAGTTCAAACGTGTGGATCCCGGCATCTCTGCCCTGGCGGTGATGACCGGGCTGCAGGGCGTTATCTGGTTCAGCATCTTCGAAAATCAGAGTTACAGCGCGGCTGAGTATTTGGAAACCATAATGGATTTTATCATCCATGGATTTAAAAAAAGTAAGTGAGGAAAAAATGAAAAGAGGTGGGGATTTCATTGTGAGTCCGGTGGACAAGGGCTGGGTTTTTTCCCGGGAACAATTCACGGAAGATCATAAGATGTTTGTTGAAGCGGTCCGGGAGTTTGGACGTGACCGGGTTTCACCGGTAAAGGAAGATCTCAACAAATTAAACCGTGATCTGTCACGGGAGATCTTCAGAGAGATGGGAGAACTTGGATTCCTGGGAATTGACTTTCCGGAGAAACACGGCGGATTATCGCTGGATAAGGTTACGACCACCATCGTGGCGGAGAATCTCATGAGCGGAGGGAATGCTTCTCTGCTGGTGACGTTTTCCGACCACACGGGGATTGCCACGCTGCCAATTATCTGGTATGGGAGCGAAGAGCAGAAAGCCAAATATCTGCCGAAGCTTGCCAACGGTGAATGGATGGGGTCTTTCGCCCTGACGGAACCCGGCGCAGGCTCGGATGTCATGAGTGCCAAAGTTACTGCCCGGCTGAACGAGGAGGGAACTCATTATCTGCTCAACGGCACGAAGATCTTCGTAACCAACGGCAGCTGGGCGGATACCAGCGTTACCTTTGCGAAGGTGGATGGGAAATACACTGCGTTTATCCTGGATAAGAACTGCGAGGGCTGGGTCATCGGTCCGGAAGAGCACAAGATGGGCATTAAAGGTTCTTCGACCTGTACTTTCTTTTATGAGGACTGTAAAGTTCCTGTTGAGAACCGCCTTGGCGAAGTGGGGCAGGGGACGGCGATTGCCCTCAACGTACTCTACACCGGCCGGTATAAACTGGGTGCGACAACCATGGGGGGCTCAAAATACGCCCTGAATATTGCCCTGAACTATGCCTTTGAGCGCGAACAATTCAACCGGCCCATTGCAGAATTTGCCATGATCAAACGCAAATTTGCCCAGATGGTGGTCCGGTCATGGGAAGCGGATACGATCTGCTATATCACCGTAGGCTCCATTGACAAAGCCATGGAAAATATCAAACCTGATGACCCGGATTATTATGTGATCCTGCAGAAAATTATTGAAGATCACGGCATCGAAGCATCCCTGTCGAAAGTTGTGGCCTCCGAAGCCATGGCCTATAACATCGATGAGGCCGTCCAGATCTTCGGCGGAGCCGGATATATCGAAGATTACCCCGCATCGGTCATGTACCGCGATGAACGGATCAACCGTATTTTCGAAGGAACCAACGAGATCAACCGCCTTATTATCGGCTCGACAACACTGAAAAAGGCGATTCTGGAGGAAATTCCCATCCGTGAAATGATCGGTGAAAGAGAGACAAACTGGATACCTGAGCTGGCGTTGGCTCCGGAGTTCCCCCTGTACAAGGAGGCCCAGGTGATCGAGTACAGCAGATCCCTGTTGTTTTATGTGCTGAACCAGCTCATCCTGAAATACGGACAGGATCTGAAAAATGAGCAATGGGCCCTGGAACCCCTGGCGAATATGCTCATCGCCCTGGCGGTCATGGACACGGGTTTCAAACGCTGTCGGCTGATTCCCGAAAATGATGCGAATCGGTCAGCAACGGAAGTCGTTGTGAAACTTTCTGTGATGGATCATTTTGAAGACCTGTACTCGGCAGCAATCGATTTGCTCCAGTTAGTGAGCAAGGGCACAGACAGCAGGGTCCATTTGGATAAAGTCGAGGCTCAAAAGAAATTGCTGGATTACGTCCCTGATAGAATCGCCTGCCAGCAAACTATCGTTGATTTGCTGTATCGGCACAAACAATATTTTCTGGATTAAAAAGGAGAAAAAATGGAAAGAGGAACAATTTTAGTAGATGGCGTCCGCAGCCCGGTGGGAATTAAGAATGGCAAACTGATCGGAATTCGTCCCGTCGAGCTCGTGGCACAGATCATCAAAGCGCTCTTCAAAAGAAATCCCAAAGTCAAACCGGAAATGATAGAGGATGTGGTGCTGGGGTGTGCCTTTCCCGAAGGCAGCCAGGGCATGCTCATGGCAAGGGGTGTTTCAGTCCTGGCGGATATCCCGAAAGAAGCCGGTGCCAAGGTCGTTAACCGGTTTTGCGGTTCCTCTATGGATTCCGTTCATCAACTTTCCCAGGCCATCATTGCCGGGGACATCGAAACGGGCATTGCCGCCGGCGTAGAGGATATGTTCAGTGTGCCCATGGGAGGTTTCAATCCGACCTTTCAGCCGGAACTTTACGAAAAGGGCTATTACATGGGCATGGGTGAGACTGCCGAAAATCTGGCCAGGGACCTCAAGATAACCAGAGCCGATCAGGAGGAATTTGCCATAGCCTCCCATCGAAAAGTCCTGGCAGCCTACAAGGCGGGGAGATTTAAAAATGAAATAATCCCCATTGACCATAACGGCATCACGATCACCCGGGACGAGGGTCCCCGGAAGCCTGACATTGAAAAGATCAAATCCTTAAAACCCGCCTTCGATGCCAAAGGAACTGTGACGGCGGCAACTTCAAGTCCCATCAGTATCGGAGCCGCCGCCATTCTGGTGATGGAAGCCGACAAGGTGAAATCTCTGGGGATGAAGCCGAAATTCAGGGTTATCTCCCGGGCGGTGGCCGGTGTCGATTGGACGAGGATGGGTTCAGGACCCCTGCCGGCAACTGAAAAAGCTTTGAAAAAGGCCGGCATGAAACTCAAGGATATCGATGTTATCGAGCTGAACGAAGCCTTTGCCGCTCAATGTCTTTACGTCATCCGGAAGGGCGGCTGGGACATGGATAAAGTCAATCTGAATGGGGGAGCGTTGGCGATCGGTCACCCGCTGGGATGCTCCGGTGCACGCATTCTGGTGACGCTGATGAATGTCATGGAACAACAGAAAGCCTCAACGGGCCTGGCCACGATGTGCATTGGTACCGGACAGGGAATTGCGACGATTATTGAAAGGATATAAGCATGTCTGCTCACATTAAGAAAGTCGCTGTGCTGGGAAGCGGAGTGATGGGGGCGCAGATCGCGGCGCATTTAAGCAATGCGAAAATTCCGGTCTATGCCTATGACATGTCACAGGAAATTGCTGAAAAAGGATTGGCCTTCTGCAAACAGTTGAAACCAAATCCGTTTTATAACCCCCGTACGGCTGACTTGATCACGCCTCTTAATTATGACGATCATCTGGAAAAACTGAAGGACTGCGACTGGGTGATCGAAGTCATTGCCGAGCGTCTGGATTGGAAGAAGGACCTATACAAAAAAATTCTGCCGCATGTGAATAAACAGGCGGTGATCACTTCCAACACTTCCGGTCTCTCTCTGGCCGATATCACCGAAGGTATGCCGGACAGTTTCACAAAGCGGTTTTTCATTACCCACTTTTTCAATCCGCCCCGTTACATGAAATTGGTGGAGATCATCACCGGCACGAAAACCGACACGAAGATAATTCCACCCATGGTGGATTTCCTGCAGAATGTATTGGGAAAAGGAGTGGTTTACGCCAAAGATACACCGAATTTTGTGGCCAACCGGATTGGTGTTTTCAGCATGCTGAAGACACTTCGTGAGGCGGGTAAAAAGAAATTGTCAGTGGAAGACGTGGATGCCCTGACGGGGACCCTGATCGGGCATCCTAAGAGCGCAACCTTCCGCACAGCCGATGTTGTGGGGCTGGATACGCTGGCCTTTGTGGCCGGCAACGCCTATGCCAAGTGTGAAGGGGATGAAGCCCGAGACCTGTTCAAAATTCCCGGATATCTTGAAAAGATGCTCAAAAAGGGTCTGCTGGGTCAGAAATCCGGTCAGGGATTTTACAAGAAAGCCGGGAAGGGGAAAATCCTGTCAATTGATCTTGAGACCCTGGAATACAAACCCCAGACGAAAACCCGCTTTGCCGGTGTGCGTCGTGCGAGAGAAAATACTACAACTGCCGGCAAACTCAAAGCATTGGCGGAAGCAACGGACACTGCCGGGAAATTCACCTGGGAGGTTTTGTCTGCCATCCTGCTCTATTCCGCCAACAGATTGGGTGAAATTGCCGATGATATTGTGAATATCGACCGGGCCATGCGCTGGGGTTTCGGCTGGGAATACGGTCCCTTTGAAACCTGGGATATTTTAGGACTTGAAGATACGGTGGAAAGGCTGAAGGCTGAAGGCCGGGAGGTCACACCCTGGGTCCTTGAAATGCTCAAAGGCGGAAAGAACTCGTTTTACAGTTTCGAAGACGGCAGGGAATGTTATTTTGATCCCAGGACCTCTGCTTATCTTCCGCTGCCCCGGGATAAGGCGGAACTTCACTTCCGCGTTTTGAAGAAAGAGGGCAGGACCTTAAAAGATTTCTGGTCGGCCTCGGCAGTGGACCTTGGGGATGGTGTTGCGGGAGTTGAATTTCATTCCGTATTAAAGCCGGAGCTGAACCCCATCGACGGATCCATCATGGAGACGATACAGTGGGCGGCAGACTGGGTTGCAGAAAATAAATACAAAGGACTGGTGATCTCCGGTGACGGAACCCATTTTTCAGCCGGGGCCAATCTTAACCTCATTCTGGAAAATGCCCTCCGTAAGGATTGGAAAGCTATTGAAAAAATGACCAGGTCCATGCAGGACATCCTGCAGGGGCTGCGATTTGCGCCCTTTCCTGTGGTGGCGGCACCTTTCGGATTGGTACTGGGGGGTGGTTATGAGACCATCGGTGCCTGTGACAGAGTTGTGGCCGCAGCCGAGCTGTACTGCGGATTGGTGGAAGTGGGCGTGGGATTGATCCCGGGAGCCGGCGGTAATCTGCGGATGCTGCTGAAAACGATTGACCGCATGGCACCGGCCCGCATGGGACCTTTTCCGGTTGTGACGAAGGTTTTTGAAGCCGTTGGATTTGCCAAGGTTTCCAGTTCCGCAAAAGAGGCACAGGCCATCGGATACCTGACAAAACAGGATAAGATTGTCATTAACCGGGGGCATCTGCTCTACAGTGCAAAACAGGAAGTTTTGAAAATGTCAGAGGGATATCACCCCCCCGAACTGCGCAGAGATATCGTCTTACCCGGGCCGGACGGACGGCTGGTCATGGAAGCCTCAATTCAGGATTATATCAAAGCCGGAAAGATCAGTCAGCACGACGGACTCATTGCCGGGAAACTGGCTTATGTCCTCACCGGTGGAGAAAAGGGAGGTCCGTTTAAACCCGTGGATGAACAGTATTTGCTGGATATTGAAAGAGAAATGTTTATCAGTCTCTGCGGTGAACCCAAATCCATCGACCGGATTGCTTATATGTTAAAACGGGGAAAACCGTTGAGGAACTGATTAGTTATCGAAAAAATGTGGTGGATGAGCGGCTGTTCAACAAACAATTGAATTGACAGGTTGTGAACATTCAAAAGGGCTCTGCCCGAAACTCATCCGCCACATTCACTTTTACTGCCATAACAGCAGCCCGGCAGCATTCTCCCCCTGATGAGGGGGAGATGCCCGAAGGGCAGAAGGGGTCAGGAATTCATATGATGTAATTAACATTCAACCCCGTCGGGATTGTTTCTTGGAGTGCAGCGACAGTGTCGCTGTTACATCAGGATTGTATTCAACCCTGCAAACCGTTAAAACGGTTGCGGCAGATCTTCCTCTATCCTTTCCCACGGATAAATCCGTGGGCTGCTTTGCATCCCTGATAATGGGGTCGCCAACCGGGTAATTCACATTCAACCCCTTTAGGGTTGGGGGCAATGGAATGGATTTCCTATTAATATTCAATCCCTTCAGGATTGAACCACAACCGCACCTTTCTCCCCCTGTTGAGGGGGAGATGCCCGCAGGGCAGAAGGGGTCAGGAACGAGAGTTAAAAATCTCGTCTATCCACCGTAAATAATTTTGTATTTTCAGTTGAGACTTGTAACTTCCACCATGAAAGTTGAACTATTTTCTTTATTCATAATCTTTAATGAGCAGCCAACTGCTGAAACATTTCGTTTTATACGGCTGATAGTCATGGCCGTGACCG
>JAADGM010000021.1 GCA_013152375.1 FCB group bacterium
ATCGGGACCAAAGCCGCAGCCTTTGGGGTCATCCAGATGATGGATGCAGGGCAATACTTCTCCCGGGCGTGCTCCGGTCAATTCTGTGAGCATCAGGTTCATATAATTTTGAGCAGCCATGTTTGCAGTCAGGATAGTGTTGGTTTCATCCACGACCATAACCGGCAGGGGATTGGACTTAAAAATAGAATTCAACTCTTCCTCGGCCTGGAGCCGCTGGAGTTCGGTAGCGGCCCGAACGGCGAAGATATTGATAATCCGCGCCAGCTGATGAGGGGCTGTAATCGGTAAGCTGTTCAATACGCCGAGATGACCGATCACGATACCCTCCTTATCCAGAAGGGGAACGGCCATATAACTCTTTGCTTTTGTCTGCTGCAGCCAGTGGTCTTTGGGAAATTTTCGCTGAACGGCATCCCGAATCACAACCGTTTCGCCTGCCAGCACTCTTTTACAGGGACTATTACTTATTTTCCATGTAAAGTTCTCGGTGAGTTGCTCTTTTTGCCACATGGCGATGCTGCGCACTGTCGTTGGATGGCCGCTCTGACGCCGGGTAATAAAGGCAATGTCCATCTCCATGGCCTGAGCGATACAGCGGACCAGGTTTTTGAAAAACCCCTCCCCGGTCTCGGTAGCCGTTCCCTCCATGATTAGTTCCAGCTGCTTTTCAGCTCGTTTTCGCGCTGTGATGTCGCCGACGACACCCGTAACACCGATATATTTGCCTTCCGGATTGCGTCGTGCTGTCAGCTTGGCCTCGAACCAGAGCTCAACCCCTTTAATATCCATTGGATAGGTGATGACCACGCTCCTGTCTCCCGCTTCCAGCTTGACCATGGCGTCTGTCAGGAGTTCTGTGACATGTTCAGGGAGCACATCCCTGAATTTCTGATTCAGGAAGACTTCAGGGATTGTGAGCAGCCGCTCGCTCGAATCAGGCGCATAATAATCGATGAAATAGCCTTCTTTGTTGATAATGAAGATCAGGTCTTTCATTGACTCAATTGTAGAGCGGTAACGTTCTTCACTGGCTGCAAGGGCGGCGTTGCTTTGCAAGCGCTCGAGAACGGCCGCAAGGTTGTCAGCCAGCACCCGGGCGATATTCAACTCATCTGCTTCGAAGTTATGCACCTGATCATAGTAAACCATGAATTTCCCCAGTAACTGTTCTTTACCCACCAGCGGGATGAAGCTGCAGGCGTGAATCCCTTCTTTCAGGATGCAGGAACGCAATTCAGAGGTCATATCTGCCCTGGCAATGTCCGGGATGCAAATCGGGTCAGCCTTCAAATCGTTAAGTTTCCAGGGAAAATGTCCCTCTGTAGAGGCCCTGTAGGCTGCTGATAATCCCTCCCAGGCCTTAAAACGCACGATGCCGTCCGCGTCCGCCAGCAAAACCGAAGCCCGATCGGCATTGATCGCTGATAAGATGCCCTCTATGGCGATGTTAAGCGTTTCATCAAGTGTATCCGCCCGATTGAGTCTCTCCACAATTTCCTGTAATTTCTTCGTTCGGCTGAGATTATTCAGAAGCGCCTTTTCGGCCTGTTTCTTTTCCGTCACATCCAGAAGTTGTATTTGAATGGCCGGCTTCCCCTGATAGGTTACCATCACGTTGTGAATTTCAACGTACTTTTGAATTTTGTCTTTGGTTGTGAGCGGTAGGATATAGGGGGGGATCTCGTATCCTGACAGTCTTTTTAAAGTGTTTGCATTGATCAGATCCTCATCATCCTTTGAGAACAATCCGGCAAAGTCAAAACCGGGGGACTCAATTTCTTCCCGTGAATATCCGGTGATCTCTGAGAAACGCTTGTTGCTGAACTGATAGCCCTCATTTTTGAAATAGAGCGCCATTCCCAACACAGAATTCTCCACCAGGTCTCTATATTTTGTTTCGGATTCATTAAGGGCCAGAGTTGCTTTTTTTCGCTCGGTAATGTTTTCAACCACGGCAAGAATTCTCGCTACTTCACCGGTTTCATCGGGAAGCGGTACGGTTCTGTAATGCTGGTACTGGCCGTTCAGCAATATTTCAAACGATTGCTCTTCACCGCTGAAGGTTTTTTGGTAGGCAGACTTCACTTTAGACAGGATCTCTTTCCCGTATTGTCCGAAGACATCTTCAACAGTGAGGCCGTTAAATTGTTCAGGATCGAGATTCTGTTTTTTAAATTCCTGGCCTGCACTGTAGCTGATTGTCAAATCCTTTTCAACGATTGATAAATAAGAATTGGGATAATTTTCAGCGATCGTGCGTAACAGTTTTTCTCTTTCCAGCAAGGCGGCCTGAGCGGTTTTTCGTGCGGTTATATCGTGTACAATTCCAAGTATCAGTTTTTCATCCCCTACTTTGACGATCTTCGAGGAGACTTCGGCCGGGAAAATATACCCATCCTTCCTTTTGAAATTGATCTCGAACTGTTCAGCTCCTGTTGTCTGGATCGCCGTGAAGATTGCTTTACTTTTTTCCGCTTCACTGTCAGGGTGCAGTTTATGGACGGCCAGTTTTAATAATTCACTTCTGGAGTATCCGAAGAGTTTGACGGCCTGCCGGTTTAAATCCTTAATTTTTCCTGTCAGGTCGTGCAGGAAAATGGCATAATTGGAATAATCGAATAAAGTTCGATACCGTTCCTCACTTTCTTTCAGAGCAGCCCGGATAGCATTGCGCTTTGTAATGTCCTCTGATACTCCGATCAGGGCCACGACTTCATTTTGTTCATTGAAAACAGGTGAAGTAGAAAGAGAAATCGGGAACTCACTGCCGTCTTTACGCCGATTGATCAGTTCGCCCTGCCAGCCCCCTTTGAGTGTTGCAGACAAGATCTCTGCCGTGACTTCCGGTGGATTTTTAGATGAGCCGGCGACTTCGAAAATTTTGCGTCCAAGAATCTCATCCGCGGTATAGCCATAAGTCTGCGTAAAAGCTCTGTTGATGAAGATAAGGTTGTTTTCCGTATCGGTAACGCTCACACATTCATGGATACTTTTCAGAGCATCAGCCCAGGTAGTAATTTCCTGTTCAATCATTTTACGCCTGGTGATGTCGCGAACGACCACGACCACGCCGATAATGTTACCCTCAAGGTCACGATGGGGGGAGTAGATGGACTGAGCCCAGCCCTCGCGCCCCGTATCGGGGATACGATACTGAAAATCAGGGCTCTTGTAGGTTTCTCCCTTTAAGGCTTTCTTGAGCAGGACATCCAGATTCTTTTCCTTAATGAAAGGCAATAGATTATAGACGTTTTTACCAATTACTTCCGCCGCCTTAAGCCCTGATATTTTTTCCATATAAGGGTTCCAAACGAGATAATTCAGGTTGCGGTCGAAAACAATAAAGCCCTCCTGGATGCTTGAGAGAACCGTCCGGTTAAAGGTCTCGGAATTTATCAGCTGATCTTCGGTACGTTTGCGGTCGGTGATATCCCGCATAAATTCAACGACACCGGTTAATTTTCCCGTTTCCGCGTCTTCCATTGGGAAACAGGATACCTCCAGCCATTCAACCGGAGAGCCCTGAATCCCCCTGATGATGTCAGTCTCTGTTTTACCGGACTTGATACAACGTAAAGCCGGGCAGGGATCGCAGAATTTGTCGAGATCCCAATAACAATCGTAACATTTTTTCCCCACGAGGGGTGTTTTGTCTGCAAACCACAACGCCATTACGGGATTGTTATATTGAATGGTCATATCAGTATCCAGCACACTGATACCATCCTGGATACTGGACAATACGCCTTTCAGGAATGTCTCCCGGTCGTGCAGCGTGCGCTCAGTCTGCCGGCGTCGGGTGAGTTCCTGTTCCAGTTTATTATTTGCAATTTCCAACTCTGCAGTGCGCTTTCTTACCATTTCCTCCAGGCGCGCTCTGTAACGGTCGAGCTCTTCATTGTCTTTGATTTTTTCAGTGACGTCGGTTAGAAACAGGGAAATTCCAATTACATTGCCACTTTCATCAAATACAGGATTATAGGAGTCTTCATAATAAAAGCGGTTAGGAGGTTCACCGTATTCTTCGAGGAAAGTGAAGGATTCTCCTCTTAAGGCACGATCGAAATTTCGTCTGGCTTTCTCGCGATCCACCGGATCACCAATTGCCTCCAACATGTTCATGCCGATCTCAATATCCACGCCCCAGATTTTCTTCATCGTTTTACGATGGCTGGAATTGAAGGCAGTATAGCAATAACTCCTGTCAAGAGCAAAAATAACGACATCTTTAGGGCTCTCAATGATGGAAGAAAACAGAGCGGAGGCCTCTGATGTTGTTATTACGGTCGAGCGTGGTTTCTTTTTCATATTTTTTAATTTAATTACAAAGGCCGAATTTATTGTTATAATTCCGACCTCACAAGTTATAATTCCTGATCCTCTAAATTAATCTGATGCACTTCCTCAGACTGTTAGTGGCGGATTGGCGCAACCAGGGGTTATTGATATTGACAGATTTCATCTGATGCCTATAGATAAAAAAATGCAGTTTTAGTGCAGAAAATTATTAATAAAATGCATCATAATAAACTAATAGTGCATTATATAATATTTTCCTTGCATGATAATATATCATTGCTTTATTATTGTGCAGGTTCAATAACCAAAATTGTTCAAATTAACACCAACAATGGAGAATAAAAGATGATAAACAAGCTAACGATAGTAACACTTATTTTAAGTATAGGATTTGTTTTTGCAGCGGGTACTGGTGTGCAGAAACGCCTTGATGTCCACAAAAACCCAACCATTATAAAGACACTGATGCAGGATCAATCCAGATCGGAGAATAATCGTAATGATGATTGTATAACGGATGCCGATTGCGATTCGGATGAAGTCTGTATCAACGGGTCCTGTGAAGGATCCGGTGACAATGGAGACGGTAACGGTGACGGCGGTGGCAGTAATGACGCCTGTGTATCCGACGTTGATTGTCAGACTGGCGAGACCTGTGTAAATGGTTTCTGCGAAGGTTCGGACGGTAACGGTGATGGGGGTGACAGCAATGATGCCTGCGTTTCCGATGCTGACTGTGAAAACGATGAAGCCTGTGTAAATGGTTTCTGCGAAAGTTCGGACGGCAACGGGCAACGGTGACGGTGGCGGCAGCAATGACGCCTGCGTCTCTGACGCTGACTGTGAAAGCGATGAAGCCTGTGTGAATGGTTTCTGCGAAGGTTCTGACGGCAACGGTGATGGCGGTGACAGCAATGATGCCTGCGTTTCAGATGCTGACTGTGAAAGCGATGAGACCTGTGTAAATGGTTTCTGCAAAGGTTCGGACGGTAACGGTGATGGCGGTGACAGCAATGATGCCTGCGTTTCCGATGCTGACTGTGAAAACGATGAAGCCTGTGTAAATGGTTTCTGCGAAAGTTCGGACGGCAACG
>JAADGM010000020.1 GCA_013152375.1 FCB group bacterium
TGTATCACCGGTTATGGTGGGAAAAATATGAACCGGTTATTTCTCTGAAAAACAGGGTAATACTACAGACAGAAGGTGCCTTACCCATCTACCGTCAGTTATATATGGGGGGGAAATCCTTTGTACGGGGATATTCCAATATTCCAGCCGAAAATAATGTGAGTGTAGCAAATAGAATACAAGTACAGGACCTGGTCTATCACACGCTTGAAATCCAGCAGACTTTTTTAACCAGAAAAGACTTTAACGGTATTGAGACAGGTATCGATCTTGTAATCTTCATCGATTATGGTTACGGCGGTCAAAGCCCCAAAAGCCTTAAATTTTCAAAGGGGCTTTTAGGGTATGGTTTTGGCTTGAGAATTTTCGCATCATCATTGGGAATTATTGCTGTCGATTTGGGATTTAATCCCCATCAGGAAGGGGCTTTAGTTCACTTCCGGGATTAATAAATATTACAGATAACACTATTCCATCAATATTTTCTGCGGAACAGCATGGCCTTTTCGAAGCGGTTCTCATTTCCCCCCAACATTCTGCGAATATTCTCCCGGTGAGTAAAGATGATAAAAAGACTGATCAGGAGCGAGTAGGGTAATAAATAGGGGTTATTCGTCTTTAACAGGAGAATCAGGATCGGAATTGAGATCCCTGCACACATCGTCGCAAGCCCAACAAGGCCTGTCAGTATTAGAACGATTCCCCAGATAAATATCATCGGCGGCACCAGGGGAAGTTCAATGGCGGCGATCATTCCCACTGTCGTACCGGCTCCTTTGCCGCCCCTGAACCCAAAGAAAACCGGAAAAACATGCCCCACGATCACAGCGACGCCGCACAAAACTGTCAGTAGATTTGTGTTCAGACCAGCCCCACCGCCGGCCCATGCAAAATTAAGGTGGGAAAAGTACGCTGTGGCAATATAGCCCTTTCCGATATCGATCACCACCACTGCCAGCGCAAAAATAAGCCCCTGTGTCCGAAAGGCATTTGTACCGCCGGCATTTCCGCTTCCTGTTTTACGGATATCGACGCCCTTCAATTTGCCTACGATCAGGCTCCCTGAAATCGATCCCAGCAGATAACTTAATAATATTTTTATAACATCTTCCAAATTTCTACTCCCTTTTATAATGGAATAATTTCCTGGATGCCCACAGCAATGGCACCGGGACCTGTGTGAACTCCCAGTCCACCCCCTATCTCGACGAGGGAAACCTCTTTCAGTGAAGGCAGCTTTTCCTTAAGAGTGGTTAACATCCTTTGTCCTAATTCAGGTGAATTCGAATGCCCTACGATGGCTCTGTAAGGAACACAGGTATTGATGCGTTTTAATAAAAAGCCGCATAATTTTCGATGAACATTCCGTCCACCCGGCAATACTCCGATGGGGACCAGTTTGCCGTTGAGCAACGTAGATAAAACCGGCTTCAAATGCAGGAATTTAGAGATGGAATTTACAAATTCGGGTATTCGTCCACCCTTGACAATGTAATTCAAATCAGAAAGTGCCGCGAACAATCTGGTCTTCGGCCTTAATGAATTTATGTGGTTTACAACAAATTCGTGCGATTTACCGGCTTTGATTGCCTCAACAGCAGCCATGACAAGCAGCCCCTGGGAGACAGATACTGTGGAAGAATCCAGCAGGTCGATGCATTGGTTGGGAATTTGGTTGATAGCATGTCTGGCGGATTGAAGCGTTCCGCTTAAGGCTTCGGCTAGGTGTATTGAGATGATGGACGTATAATGCTCGAGTAAATATTGATAAACTTTGCGGAAATCACCCGGAACCGGCTGAGATGTTTTCGGATGTATCGGGTTCGTCTGTAATTCACGATAAAATTCAGAAGTCGTCAAAGATATTTTGTCAATATAGCTTTCTTTACCAAAACTGAACCTTACCGGGACAATGTATATATCTGAAAAATCCAGGGATGGGAAATCGGCTATGGAGTCCGTCACGATAGCTATGGTTTTCCTTTTAAGCGGGAGAGATGAATATTTATCCGGCATCGAAGCTGATCGCTTTGAACTTACGGTACCATATCTACTGCACTGTTTAAAAAATTGCTCTGGGTCTGATGTATGCAGGTGAACTTTTATTTCTGATTTCGGTCCGGTCACGAACATCTTCTCACCCATATTTTCAAGTTTCCTTTCTAGCTCAGCCCTGTTGACGGGTTGCAGGATAGTACATTCTGCACAATAAATTATCTGTTTTACATTCGCATCCGCATCATTCCCGGAGATAGGGCTCTCCGGGCAAACTTTCAGGGTTCTGATATTTCCGTTCCTCATGAAATCTGCAATTCCTTCAAGAAAATGCACGAACCCCCGACCTCCGGCATCTACAACGCCGGCCTTTTTCAGGATGTCCAACTGTGCAGTTGTATTGGCCAGTGCCGCCAGGGCTGTCGTCAGACCGGCTTCGAAAAGCGAAAGAATATCTTTTACTCCCGAGTCTGCTGCCAGGGAGAGTTGCTTCGAGAATTCTTCCATTACGGTTAAAATGGTCCCCTGTACAGGTGTCTGCACGGATTTTATGGCTTCTTCCGTTCCCCGGGCGATGGCAGCCGCAGTTGTTGAAGCATCCAGAGTCTGACAGAATTTCGCCTCAAGACTGATTCCGAGAAAAAGATGAGCCATTATTGCGCCCGCGTTTCCACTGGCATGATCCAGGGCAGTTTGAGCAATTTCAGTGAGAAACCTTCCGGTATGGTTTTCCCGGGGATACTTGAGATAAGAAACTATTTTCGAGAAACTGAGAGTGAGATTTGTCCCGGTATCCCTGTCTGGTATTGGGAAGATGTTGATTGCATTGATGCTCTCTTCATTCTCAAAGACGCGCTCAAATCCTGCATGTAATATGCGGCATAGACGCTGGACATTCAGATACCTTACCCGGCAATTATTTACAATTGTATTGACGGAAATCATTATGTAATAGATTACGGATATATTTTGGAATGCTCAAACAAATAAATACTCGTCACGAGCGTATAGATAATTCTTGCCGCACTGATTGTTGACGGCGGGGTTTCACAGCTCCGCCTGCATTCCTAAATGTTGCCCCGGTTGCAGTTTGTTCCCCAAGTCTGTCTCGGGATCGCGGGCCTGCGTCTCGACCTGGGACAAGATCAATTTTTCAAAGAAAGGTTCTGTAATAACCCGCCCTTTCGGAACCCAAGCAGAAATTTATTTCAATTTCCGGAACTTTTCCTTTTTAGATTATTTATTAACCTACTCTTTCTCCTCCTTCACTGTAGAAGTGAAAAAAATAAGGGCTCTCTGGAGCCCTTATTTTTTACAGGATATTCCTGTATTATTTCAGCATGAAAGTATCCCTTACTACGCTCCATCCTCGTAGACTGCTGATAAGTGAAGGTGCCGAATATAATATCACTCGTCCCCTGAAAATTCTTTGTAGAAAGCGCAATTTCAGGCTGCAGGACCTCATTATAACAAAAATGATAGAATTAATTCTCCCAACGGAACTTTCGGACCTTAAAGTGGTTGCAAGGACATGTTTGAATGATTTGTTTTCTCCTGCTAGGTTGTGATAATGAAAGAAGCCCCTGAATCCAGGGGCTTCTCTTATTCTTGAGAATAATATTTTAACAGCCGCATAGTTTTCAGTCCGTCGAACCAACGATTGAACTGTTTGATAAAATGATTTTTACTCGGCGAAGACCCTTGAAGCCCCTCCCAGACAGAATGGATATTTTCCCTTTCCAGAAACTCCGGAAGTCGGGCATCAATCAGGCTGCAATCAGAGAGTAGTTTCTCAAGAGGGTTCCCGTGATTAGGTCCTGCCAGAACTAATAATTTTTCCAGCACTGAAAATGCTTTATCAGAATAGAACAACCGCTGCAGGCTGAATCCGGCAAGTGCCTGTTTCAGCCGCACACCGGTTCCAAGGTAAACCCGCTCTGACAATCTTGGGGATGGATGTACCAGAATTTTATTAATAATCCCTACTTTGCGGTATTTGGCTATTTCCTGGAGAAAATAGAAATCTTCGCCCGCTTTTTTACGGGACATACCTCCGACAGCGCAATATCCCTCTACGGTACAGGCTATTGTGGAACCGATTGAATGGTAGCCATAAGGTGAGCCTGCAGCCCGGAGCTTTTGGGCGGTTGTTTTGATGAAGTTTTCATACAGTCGAACTGCTTCCTCAATTTCTCCGTTTTCAGATGGTTGATGCCTGAAATCCAATACGGCGGCGGGAGAATCTTTTTCTGAAAAATAAGTTTCAATCGTCTGGAGATAATCCTGGTCAACGAGAGTGTCAGCATCCAGGCAGCAAAACAGACTTCCGGGGCGTGCGTAAGGCAGACAGAGGTCCATACCGATTTTTCGGGCCAATCCTACGCCGGCAACCCGTGCTGATAATCCCAGACCTTCTGAAGCGGCATTGACCCAGTTAAGCTCATATGGCGGTGAGGAATTTTCCAATGTTTTGAGCGTCAATAAATTATTATCACGAACATTGTTCGCTGCATCTTCGGAGTTATTCACCACAACCACAACAAGGGTTCTTTTTAAAAAGTTTTCTGCCTGACCGGCAATACTCCGTAAGGTTTTCGGGAGACATTCTAATTCGCATAATGCAGGGATAACGATAAGAAAATCATAATGTAACCGGAGCACAGGTTTTGCAAGCTTCCAGGGTCCTTGAATACCACGCTTTCTCAAATAGCCTGATACGGAGGATTTCATATCCTTCGCAGGATCCCAATTGTTTTTAATACATTGACCGCCGTTTGATAATCATTACCCTCAATCCAGTGAATCTCGATGCCTTTCCGCTGAAGGTGTCGGAAGAAAGTCATCTGGCGTTTTGAGAATTGATGAATAGCTGAATTGAGTTTCTGAAACATATCATTCCAGTTGAGTTCATTCTGCAGAAACCGGCTTATGAACCGGTATTCCAAACCGAAAAATTCAAGTCTCTGATGAGAAACCCCCCTTGCCACTAATCTCTCCACTTCGGCTACCAAACCGGCCTGTAATCTTTCACGAAGCCTGTTGGTGATTCTTTGACGCAGGATGTCCCTGGGATACCGAACCCCCAGAACAAAAAACTGTGGTATTTTTGAATTATCAGTTTCACGTCTGGGCGCAGTCTCCTCCCTGGCTTGAATCGTGGCTATCTCGATGGCGCGGATGAGCCGTTTCTTGTTCTGCAGATCCGTCGTATTATGTAAGGCAGGATTAAGCTTGATTAACAGATGCCGTAAATCCTCTATAGATTTCTCACCGAGTCTGCTGCGCAGATCAGGGTCGGGCGGCACTTCCGGAAGATTAAAATCTCTCAGTACAGACTCAAGATATAGCCCCGTACCGCCACAGAGAATGGGAACTTTTCTTCCGGCAACAATCCGGGAGAGCGCAGCCTGAAAATCACGTTTAAAATGAAAAACACTGTACTCCTCTTCGGGATCCACAATGTCGATCAAGTGGCAGGGAATCCGTTTACCGTGAATGGTGTAGTCATCCAGGTCTTTGCCGGTTCCAATATCCATGTATCGAAATACCTGTCGCGAGTCGGCCGAAATGATCTCTCCGCCAAGTTCGTAGGCCAGTTGTACGGCAAGCCTGGTTTTACCGGTTGCCGTAGGACCCAGAATCACAATTACCTCAACGTCGGACATGTTCCCCATTTGCAGTTTCATCGCGGTAGGTTCAGAGTTTCCTTTTGGCAGGTTGTGTGAAGCAACTTCCCGGGTGACACGAAAATGACGGGTGTTTCATTGATTTGCCTATATTGCCTTGCGGTGTTTAAATCCCTTTCTGAGGGCTCCAATTAGCAGCAGACGAAGTACCCAGTTGCTGAGAGGATAGGGCATAATTTTATACTTGAGTTTTCCGACAGCAAAAAAGGCACTGTTGAGCACCAGATCGCCAAACAGTCTTTTGATGGAGTTACCAACGATGTAGTCAGCCCGCAGCGCCGGTGTCATTTCAGGGTAGTCATCCAGCAGACGTGGGAGATTATATTTTCCGTAGTGGTAGTATTTATCAAGCAATTCATCCAGTTTGTACTGATGCTGGTCAATTGCCACCGCAGCGGCAGAGTAGCGGATCCCCCCGGGGAATATTTTCCATAACTTGTAGGCGTACAGAATATCTTCACCACCATACCCCTGAAATTCTTCATCAAACAGACCCACGGCATCTGCGGCTTTACGGGTGATTGACATATTCCCGGTGATAAGATACTGATAGGGCAGATGCTTATTTTCCCCGAACTGCCTGGCTCCCCGGCGGGGGTACTCAAATAAATAACGCTGCAGACGAGTCCTTTTCAACTCAGGCGCAGGGATCATCCGGCCGGCCACCGCTTCGATTCCGGGTCTTGATAAAGCCTTTGCATGCTGCTCCGCAAAGTCCGGTTTAACCCGCATATCTCCATCGAGAAAAATGAGAAGATCTCCCCCCGCCGTAATGAGGCCGGAGTTTCGCGTTGCAGCGCGGCCCCGGTTTTTCCGATGCGTGATGACTTCGAAATGTCCCGGTAGCTGCCGGGTGCTCAGCCAGCTTCCGGTATCATCGGTGGAACCATCATTGACGATGATGATTTGCAACTGTTCATGGGGATACGTCAGCTCTTCCAGTGAAGCAACGGTTTTCCGGAAGAGTTTGCCACCGTTGTACACCGGGACGATTATGGAAATCCTTGGTTGTGTCAGATCAGTCATTCCCCGGCATCCCTATCTGCCGATAATAGGCATAGAGTTGATTACCCACGGCTTCAAGACTGTGGTATTTTTCCACCCAACTTCTGGAAATCTGCTTCTTCTTATGGAGGGTGTCCGGTGATTCGATGAGCCTGATGAGTTCGGTCTCAAGCGTTTCGGGCGTTACATGGACAAAGGGGTGATCCGGCATGAATTTCTGATAGTCGGCATCCATGTTGGTCAGACAGACCGCTCCGGTCGCCATGGCTTCGATAGAATTCATGCCATATCCCGGAGCGATGTTCGAAACTTGATCAATGTAGATATCAGCCTCATTTTTCAGATGCAGCGATTCGGCGTGGGACAGGTTTTCAATGAAAATAAATCGAATTCCGTGAGTCTTCTCCAGCTTGTAGCAAATCTCAATGATCCGGTCGGATCCTTTAAAATACCGATTCCGTGTCGCATGACAGAGGGTCAGGGGCTTATGGAGACTGAGATTACAACGCACAGAGGTCACATCGTAGGGCAGGTGCAGATATTTCAAATTGGGATGCCTGGGAAGCAGATCGAGTTCACTGGTCAGGTTCAGCGTGATATATCGATCTATTTCCGGGATGACCCCGCGATGGCGTAACTCGACACCGTGAAAGGTGTTGAGGATGGGTTTGCCCAGCGCCGAGACCCGCCTGACAAAACTCCCGCTGCGATAAAATTCGAGTCCTGTTTCCAGATGGTATAGATCATAGGATAATAAATTATATTTTTTAATAGCAGGTTCCACCCACAGACGCCAGAGTACATCCCGCATGGAGAACCAACTTTTGATCAGGCGGTTGCCAGGCTGCCATATTGGAGGAACCCCTGCAAGCTCAATCTCTTCCTGCGGTCCGCCGCTTTTTTTGTAGATAAATTCCCGCAGCTTTATAAACCAGGGTTTGGGGGCGACCAGCGGAAGATTCAGGCAAATATCGTCAGGGAACCCAAATTGGGAGGGAAAGTAGGTTATGAAACGACATTCATTGCCGTGCATGCGGTGAATCATCTGCCACAAATTCAGATTTCCCACGACGTTTTCCGGGGCAATATATAAGATTTTCAAGTAACCTCCCCTGCCTTTTTAAGCCTGATTGCGGAAAAGCAGATGACAACAAAGTAGCCCGCAAACAGAATGGCAGAAAGCTGGAATGAGGGTTCAAATACGAGTTTAAGCAGGTAAATCACACAGCCCAACCCAAATTGGGGCAGGATAAACTTCCAGTTAAAAGGTATTCTGAAAAGCTGCTGGGTATGAAAATAGAGTGTAATCCCCATTAACGCAAAAGATATACAAGTGGCCCAGGCAGCGCCCATAATACCCCATCGGGGAATAAATAGTAAGTTCAGCCCGATATTTGAAACTGCACCAATGGCCCGGTAACGCGGCAGCGTGCGGGACATGTTTTTAAAAAAGATCCCCGGCATCAGCAAATCGTAAAACCCCAGAAAGATATACCCCAGCATGATGACAGGGATTATGGAGGTTGATTCCCAGAAACGTTCTCCGATAATAGTAAAACCAAAAAGGTTTAGCCTGACCAAACCTTCAACAAACAGGATGAAGAAAACCCAAATTCCGGTGAGAACGATGGCGATGTAAGATGCAATTTGGGCAAATAATTCCGGTGCTTTGGGGTCATTTTCTTTACTGAGGAAAAAGGGCTGCCAGCCCATGTTGAATCCGGTCACAACGATGAGCATAAGGCTGCCGAGTTTATAACCGGCGCTGTAAATACCAACCATATCCCGGCCTCCCATCCAATCCACCAGGTAGCGGTCTGACAAATCCATGACAACCTGGAAAAAAGCAGCCGGTATGAAGGGGATTCCGAAAGAGAGCATACGCATAAGCAACTCCCGGGAGTAATATGAAAAGTTGATATTTTTCAGCAGGGTAGGCAGGATCAGTAAAAACGAGACGACGGCGGCAATGAAAGTAGCCTCGATAGCGCCGGTAACACCCAGACCTTGATAGGCTACTAATTTGATATTGGCCGCCATGGTAACAATAACATTTACCAGGGCGAAAAGCATGAATTTCAGGGCCCGGTTGTCAAATCGCAAAAGGATCATTGCTCTCACGGAAATTGCATCCAGGAAAAGAATGCCGGCAATATAATGCAGCCAGATTGGGTTACTGTCACCGAAAAGTATCGTCGTAAGAGGGGCAGCAAACACCCAAACCAGGGCGGAAAAAAAGAATGATGTAATCCCCAGTGTAATGAAAGTCGTCGTCACGACCCTGGCCTTATTTTCGGATTCACCGGCGTAAAATTTCATGAGGGATGAGGCCATTCCGTAATTATAAAAAATCTGGGCAAAACCAATGAACGTAAAGACCAGAGAAAGTGTGCCGTAATCTTGTTGTGAAAATGAATTCGTGTAAATCGGCACCAACATGAACGATACAAAACGAATTAGAATATGCCCGAAGCTGTAGATCATTGATTCTTTAAAAAACTGTTTAAGAGGGCTGAACATTTATTGCTGCGCTGCGAGAATTACCATTTCGGGGATTATCATCAAGCTGCAGTCATTATAATTTTGAACTTGCCGAGCGGCAATCCAAGGGTCTGAGTCTGATATTGCAACAAGGCTTCATTCCCGGAAGGTTTTGGTAAAGGCTTTGCGGAGCATCCCCCGTGAGGTGAGCTCTTCTTTAAACCGGATCAGTTTTTTACTTGGAGTGAGGGGATTATCGGCATGAGGGTCCTGGGATACGCCAAAATCCAAACTGCGGAACCCCAGGCGATAGGCCCATTTTATCGTCTCGATCACCTGGAGCGTTGCCGGCTGAAACCGGGAATAGCGGTAATCAATCATATTATAAAAAATGATGGCAACCCGGTCATTTGCTACGAAATTAAGGGTACCGCCAATGGGAGTTTTACCAGCATACACCATTAGCAGATGAAAACTCTCCGGAAACAGATCATTCAGTTTCTGCAGCTCTTCGAGTGTGTGCGTGGGCAGTGAAGCATGCCGCTTTTTATTTTCGAGCAGAATGGGATAAAACTGCTTATAATCTTTGTTCCATTCCAAACGGAGATCATTTTTTTCAACGAGCCTGTCATAGTAAGTGCTGGACCGATTCTTCTTCCGGTAAATTGCTGTCAATTTCTCCGAGAGGTCTCCCGTAGTATCGATGACGCTGGAAATATAATTCTCCGCCACTGTAAAATTTCGCCATAGCAAGGCATATTCAAGCGTATCATCAGGCTCCCGGAAATAAATTGACGGCGTGGGAATGAAAAACGTTCGGTTAAAATTTTCCCTGTGGCAATAGGTCTCAAACGAAATAAGAAGCTCATCCATATCCGAATAGGAGATACGGTTAACGATAAAGCCCCCAAAACTGGCTCCTGGATGAGAAAACAGAATTTTCTGGTTTTCTTCTTCAACCTCGGCCGCAGGGAATACGCCAATGATATTATGATTTTTTTGAAATATCAGAGAGTGATCACGGAAATTGCGTGTGAGGTGATAATTGAGAAAATTGCGGTAATTGAAGATCGTTCCGTTATTCGAATCTCTGACAAAACGGTCCCATTCCTGTTTGTCACAAGGTTGATATTTTCGTGCTGTGATCATGAGAGTTCTGACAAGCTGCAAGTAGCCTTAGGTTCGCCGTTCAGCGGACGTATGAACAGAGACATGTATTTTGATAACCAATATATTTTCTCACTCCATTTCCTCAAAATCCGTAAATTAATAATAACGAATGAACAGGAAATTAAGCATAATTGCTTCTTTAATACATCTCAAGAATTCTAAATAAGACAGGAATAAATATGGCAATAATTAAATCCGTGACCGCGCGGCAGATCTTAGATTCCCGGGGGAATCCCACCGTAGAGGTAGATTTGACTTTATCAGATGGCAGCTTCGGCCGGGCGGCAGTTCCCAGCGGGGCGTCAACCGGCGAGCACGAAGCGGTTGAACTAAGGGACGGCGGCGACGATTTTAACGGAAAAAGTGTTTACCAGGCAGTAAAAAACGTAAATACGGAGATACGGGATCTGGTGACCGGTTTGGATGCGTCAGATTTCCGGAGCATTGATCAAAAAATGATCGCGCTGGATGGTACGGAGAACAAGGGCCGGTTGGGAGCAAATGCAATTTTGGGTGTATCTATGGCAATCGTTCGTGCCGATGCCGCTTCCCGCAAACAACCCCTCTACCGCTATCTGCATACCGGAGATGATTTTTTAATTCCCGCCCCGCAGATGAACATTTTAAACGGGGGGAGTCATGCCGATAATAATGTGGACATTCAGGAATTCATGATTTTCCCCATCGGTGCTAAAAGTTTTAAATCCGCTCTGCAGATGGGAGCCGAGACCTTTCACAGCCTAAAATCCGTATTGAAGGGGAAAGGACTCAATACGGCAGTCGGGGATGAGGGTGGATTTGCTCCTGACCTGCGGTCCAATGAAGAGGCCATCGAGATCATCCTGGAAGCAGCTGAAAAGACCGGTTTCAAACTTGGGGAGGAGCTGTTTCTGGCGATTGATACGGCAGCCAGCGAAATTTATGACAAGGACACAAAGCAATATCACCTGGCCTCTGAAAACAGGCATCTATCGGCTGTTGAAATGATCGAATATTATGAAAGTCTGGTTTCGAAATATCCTATCCTTTCTATAGAGGACGGACTGGATGAGAATGATTGGGAGCACTGGCCGTTACTGCAGTCAAGACTCGGCGGGAAAATCCAGATTGTCGGAGATGATCTCACCGTGACCAACCCCAAACGGCTGCAGCGAGCTATCGATGAGAAATGTATGAACGCCATCCTCATCAAGTTGAACCAGATCGGCAGTGTGAGTGAAACGATAGACACCATAAATTTAGCCAAAAAAGCAGGTTATGCCTCTGTTGTATCCCATAGGTCGGGTGAAACCGAAGACACGATTATCGCTGATTTCACCGTCGCGATGGGCACAGGGCAATTGAAATCCGGGTCTGCTTCACGGTCTGAACGCATTGCGAAATACAATCAGTTGCTGCGAATAGAAGAAGAATTAGGGACCAGGGCAAAATTCCCGGATAAAAGCATTCTGGGATAATGGCCGGCAGACGGACAAGGAAAGCCAGACGCAGGAGAGATTCCTCGCGCCACTGGACCTTCTGGGTCCTGGGAATCTTTGTGACCGTCATCATCCTGGTTTTCAGTGATCTGGGACTGTTAAAGCTGTACAAGCTTAAGAAAGAAAGCCGCCAGATTCGAGAGGAAATTGTACAGCTGAAATCAGAGATTGACTCACTTAACGGTATGCGGGATCAACTCGATGAAGATTCACCGGACTTTGACCCGGAGCTGATTATCCGTATCGCCCGTGAAAAGTATGGTATGGTAGAAAGGGGAGAGAGAATGTACAGGGTGGAGGATCAGCGCCAGGACAAACATTAATTATCAGGGAGAATATATTTTTTTATTCAGAAAAATACCTATCGATTCCGGGTAGTTTTGTGAAATATTTATTTACCCTTATCGCTATTTTTTCTTTTATAAATGCCGCTTTTGAAAATGCTGACAGAAGTGATTTACTGCTCCCGCCGCCGGCGACCCTGAGCAACTGGAGCATCCGCGCGGTGGGGATTTCACCCCTCAATTACTCATTTTTCAACCAATATGAAGTTTACGTTCGGCATCATTGGAAAAGTAATACGATGAGCCTTGGTATCAGTACTTCCGGCGATGCACTTTACCGGGAATCCAGTGTTAAAATCAGGTTTAACCTCAGCTTTGACCAGCGTTCGGAATATGGGATCTTGTTGAATTACTATCACGTCCGGATTAAAAATTATGGCTCCGGCGGATGCTGGGGATTCGGGATTGAAAGCCGTTTTCAACTCAACAGGACGGCAGCTCTAACAGCTGTATTTCATAATCTGCGCCTGGTTCCCGGGGCGAGACTGGCCCCTGAAATCCCTCAAATTGTCAGGATCGGAATCCGCCAGCAGCTTCCTTCGCATCAGTGGATAGATTACGTCTTTGAAAAAGAAGAAAATTTCGCTTATGGACAGTATCTGTTTTGGTCTGTTTCACCGCTGAAAAATCTATCGGGAAAGCTGGGTTATGGTACCCACCCGCGAGAGATCATTCTCGGTGGCAGTGTGCAGTATGGAGTTTATCGTCTGGACGCTGCCGTTGCGGTTAATCCCCTGCTTGGGCCGATCCTGCTTTTGGGGATTATCTATGAGTAGATGGTTTGCCTTCCTGATCATTTTCGGCTGTCTTGCAGCAGCGGATGGGACGGGGTCGATTGACAGTGAGGATGTTGATGTTTTCAAGGCCATGCTCGAAGAACGGGAAATTCAGGAGCTGAATATCAGTAAGGAGCAGTTCCGGCTCAGACTCATTCCTGAACCCGAAAACGAAGCTGTTTTTTATCGTACACTCATCAGCCGGTCAAACTGGCAGGCAGGACTGCGGATTGATCATATTCCCGGTGATGACAGGACTCAATTATCAAAATTGTTTTTTGGAACTAAGAGTCCTAATAAGAAAATACTGCTGGGCAATTTGAAAATAGAACGCGGGCAGGGTCTGGTGTTTGGCAACAATTACGGTCGGTTAAACAGTACAACAGCGCCCCTCTCCTTCACCGAAACCAAAACACGGGCTGGGTTTGACCTGACCTCCTACGCAAATGCCGGCGTTCTGGGAACGCTTATTGAGCTTAAATCAACTTCACTGACACAGGGCATTTTGCTCGGGAATTGCCCTCTCGGTATAAAGCAAAGTGAATCGGGAGAAAGTCTTACGATCTCAAGTGGCAGCACCAGGACGATTGACGGTAACCTGGCCGGTTATTTATTGACTGGAGATTTCGAAATGGGTCAATATGGAGTTTCCCTCGTTGGGGAACATTTTTCAAAAGCTGTTGGCGGTAAACACGGCAATATCTGGGTTTCTATATTCGCTGAACAAAACCTGTCTCAATTCAGGATCATCGGTGAAGGCGTGCTCTCCGGTAATGGTCCAGCCTATGTACTCAACCTTACTTACCGGAGCGCGGCACTCAGCTGGTTTCTTCACCGGCGGTATTTCTCTCAGCATTATCAGCCACTCAGTGGGAGTCCGTTCGCAGATTATGGGGGAGGAGACAATGAGGCAGGCTGGATAGCAGGGGCAAAGTATAAATCACGGAAAATCACCCTGAGCACGTGGCTGGGTTTTTCGAACCAGCTGGCGGGAGCATCAGGACAGATTCGAAATAAGGGTTATGACAGGCAGACCTATATTCGGTTAGCAGGCTTTCTGCAGGGCACGCTGGAATTGCGATTCAGACAAAGAGAGAAATATTATCGTCAGCAACGGACTCAAAATGAAATTGAACACGAATATTGGTCATTTATTCAGCGGGACTATACCACTTTCACCTACAAAAGGAATGGGAAGGAAAATTATAAAGTGAAAGTAAGTCTGGTGCAATATCGTCCGCACATTGAGGAAAATGAAACGGGTACATTGATCTCATTTATATTCCCTGAGGTTTCCTGGAAGTGGTTCGAGGCACGTTACGGTGTGCATCTGTTCCATACGGACGGCTGGAATTCAAGGCTGTACGATTATGAATACAGTCTTCCCGGGGAGTTCAGACTCGTACCTTTTTACGAAACCGGGGCAGAAGCTTATGGAGTGTGTAAAATCGAGGTAAACCAGGGTGTTGCACTCGGAATGAGGATCTCTTATGAATGGAAAGCAAATCAGAATTATGCTCACGATCCGGACATTGCTATTCAGGCGGATATCCACAGATAGGGTCAAGACCGTACGGCTTGGTATCGGAGCGGTGAATCATTATTACAAAACGCGGTCACGGTTTTTTGGCCCGTGGAATTTTGATTTGAAAATATCGGAAAAATCATATGGGTGAACATCGTTGATAAATACCTAAATTTTTACAGCAAACAGGACACAATAATTGCGAATTAAACAAATAATTAACATGGCCCTGATCCCGCTGGTTGCAGTGAGTATCATCCTTACCCAGCAGTCCGGGACGATCCAAAATCGGATTTATAAGATCGACGGCTTTAATTACCTGTCAGCCAATGAATTCGCCAGCAGCCAGCATATCCGCACCGAGTTTTACGATCACAATCAGAAGCTGGTGCTCAGATTTCCGAAAAAAAAGACAGTTCTTTCAGCTGACTGTTCTTTCCTGAAAGTACAGGATGTGATCTATCAACTTCCCGCCCCTGTCATTTATGATGGGAGTGATTTTTATGTCCCCGCCCTTACCTTCTCCAGAATTCTCAACCTGGAGAACCTCACTGAAGTAACGGTAGATATCAATAGAGAGCAGGTAACGACCCGGTCTCCGGATTATAATATTTACGGTGTAAGTGTCGGAAACAGAACCAATGGCAGTATTGTCACTATTCAAACGTCCCGGAAATTCAGCAACGATGACGTGGCCATATCGTTTAATCAGGCCGGTTGGATGAGTCTCACGGTATTGGGGGGCAAGGTGGATTCAATCAATGTCGTTGAGTCGAAAATTCAGAATCCTATCCGCAGATTGAATTGCGTGCAGCGGGATGAGTCTGCACAATTATCTTTTCTGCTGCAGTATGCCATCGATGATTACGAGATTTCTTTTGATGATACGGCAATCGTCATATCCCTGCGTACGGACATTGTTGAAACCGCACGAAAGATAAAAGACATGCGCAATAAATGGATGCTGGATACGATTGTCATCGATGCCGGACACGGCGGTAAGGATCCGGGAGCAATTGGTGTCTGTAATTTGCAGGAAAAGACCGTGGCGCTGGACATCGCTAAAAAACTGGGGCGTCTGATTGAGAAAAATATGGGAACTAAAGTGGTTTATACGCGGGAAGAGGATCGCTTCATTCCTCTCTGGAAACGCACACGGATTGCCAATGAATCGGGGGGAAAATTATTCATCAGCATTCATGCCAATACATCGGCCAAATCATCGCGCGCAAGAGGGTTTGAAACCTATCTTCTGAGGCCCGGCAAGACCCAGGATGCCATCGATGTGGCAAAGCTTGAAAATTCTGTTATAGCTCTTGAAGACGATCCCCAGGATCAGGCAAGATATTCTGATGAAAATATTATCCTGGCTACCATGGCCCAGAGTGCTTTCATGAAAGAAAGTGAATTTCTGGCTGCAGAGATCCAGAAACAGTTAAACAAAAAATTATCCTCAAAAAACCGTGGGGTTAAACAGGCCGGCTTTCATGTTCTCGTGGGAGCCTCCATGCCCAATGTCCTCATCGAAGTTGGCTTTCTGAGTAATAAACGCGACTGCCGCGAATTGGGAAAGGCCAGTTCACGGAATAAGATTGCCCAGGCAATTTATTCAGCCATCGTGATTTTCAAGGATAAATACGAGAGCACCATCATTGGCGAAAATCAATAAGGGATCTGAAGCACCTATCGGTATATTCGACAGCGGCTTAGGGGGACTAACCGTTCTCCAGGCAATGGTAAAGCTGCTGCCACAGGAATCCTATCTGTATTTCGGGGACACAGCCCATGTGCCCTACGGATCCAAAAGTAACGAAACCGTTCTGAAATATGCGGATCAGATCACGGAATTCCTCATCCGCCAGAAGGTAAAACTCATTGTCGTAGCGTGTAATACTGCCTCTTCAGTTGCCCTCACGGGTCTAAAGAAAAAATATGATATCCCCATAATTGGCGTCGTAGAGCCCGCCGTCAGGAGGGCTGCAGAACTCACCAAATCCCGGACGATCGGTGTCATAGGGACCAGAGCGACAATCAGATCAGGCTCCTATCAAAACCTGATCCAAAGGGAATTGCCCGAAGCCAGGACTATCGCCAAAGCCTGCCCCCTGTTTGTCTCTCTTGTGGAAGAAGGCTGGGAAAACACGGCAGTTGCCAGAGAAGTGGCGGGTGTATATCTGTCGGATATCTTAAAGAATGGAATGGATACTTTGATCTTAGGTTGTACACATTATCCCGTTCTGATGCCAACTATCAGGGAAATTGTTACCGATAAGGTAAATTTGATCAGTTCGGGAGAAGCGGTGGCACAGACGGTTCGGGACCACCTCATGAAGGCTGATTTGCTGTCTGATAATCGGAGACCCTCCGAGACCTTTTACATAACGGATCTGCCGCAGTTGTTCGACGAATTGGGCAGCCGGTTCTTAGGCCGCCGTCTTGAAAATGTAAAATACATCCAGCCGCTTTGAAAGAGACGCTGAGATATTTATTTTCCCGTCGAAATCTTGGTATTAAGTTAGGGCTGGACAGGACCTATGCACTTTTAAAAACCTGTGGAGATCCTGGCAGGGAGTTCCCCGTTATACAGGTAGCCGGGACAAACGGTAAAGGTTCCACAGCAGCATTTCTGTCAGCCATTTTGAAAGCAGCGGGCTATACGGCAGGCTTATCCACTTCTCCTCATCTTGCAAAGGTCAATGAACGTATCCGCATTAACGGCAAAAGTATTCCCGATGAAGAGATCATGCTCTTTGTGGATAAGTATAAAAAAGAAATTGAGCATATCGGCGCCTCTTTCTTTGAAATTCTTACGGTAATGGGGTTATGGTATTTCCGTAAAAACAGGGTAGACGCTGCCGTAATGGAGACCGGGCTGGGTGGCAGGCTGGACAGCGTTACAGCCCTGCGTCCAAGGCTCACCCTGATGACAAACATCTCACTGGATCATGTTGAGATCCTCGGGCATACACTGCAGGAAATTGCCCGGGAAAAAGCCGGTATTTTTAAGCCTGGGATTCCCTGCCTATCCGTCGATCAACCCGTGGAAGCGTGGCAGGTCCTGAAAGAAGAAGCCGAGAAAAATCATACCCCCCTGAAGAAAATAAATGAAGCAATCGCAGAATCCTGGGAGTTGGGGCTTGCCGGCAGCCACCAGATAAAAAATGCTTCACTTGCGGCAGAAGCTGCCGGAGCCCTGAAGCATTTTGTAATTTCTGAACCACAGATCAGATCAGGTCTGGCGCATTGTAAATGGCCTGGCAGAAATCAGGTAATTAATCTCGATCCGCTCATTATCTTTGATGTGGGCCATAACGAAGAGGGCATTCGAGCGTTCCTGGCGTTTTTTCAAAAACACCGAATAAGAGGGAACAAAATCCTGGTACTGGCACTAGAAGCCCGGAAGGAAATTACGGGTGTTATCCCCGATCTGGAGACTGAATTTCATAGGATCATTTGCACTGAAACGAAATCCCGCACGAAAATGCCCGTACAGACATTAGCAGAAAAATTCACAGAAAAAAGCAGAATTCTGATAGAACCTGATACGGAGATCGCGCTGGAGACGGCTTTGGCTCAAACGGGGCCGGAGGGTGCACTGGCAATAGTCGGAACACATTACATAGGTGATGTGATTCATAAATACTTTAAAATATCTTTTGAGGAATTATAAAACAGTAGTAATTTTTCACGAGGGAATTACCGCCATTCCCAAGATTAACATATTGACCACTATTCGTTATTTCCGGAATCAGAAATCTAATAAACTCAAAGGAACACATGGAGATTAATGAGCTTCAATCTTTAACCGTTAAAGAGCTTCAAAAATTCGCTCAGAATATCGGCGCAACCGAATATTCAGGGCTTCGCAAACAGGACCTCATCAAGCGTATTCTCGAGGTGCAGGCAGAAAATAATGGTAACATCTATGCAGCAGGCGTGCTGGAAATATTACCGGACGGTTATGGATTTTTGAGATCCCCGGATTACAGTTATCTTCCCGGACCGGATGATATCTATATTTCGCATTCTCAAATTAAAAAATTCAGTTTAAAAACAGGCTCTCAGGTTTCCGGTCAGGTACGTCCGCCAAAAGATAATGAACGTTTCTTTGCTCTGCTGAAAGTCGAAAGTATCAACGGGATGCCCCCGGAAGAATCGAAGCGGATGATTCATTTTGACAACCTTACCCCGCTTTTCCCCGAAGAACGCATGAAGCTTGAAGTCTCTGCACGGGAATTTTCGACGCGTATTATCGATATGATAGCTCCCATCGGAAAGGGGCAGAGGGGACTCATCGTGTCTCAGCCGAAGACGGGAAAAACCATTTTACTGCAGAAAATTGCCAATGCGATCACGGCTAATCACCCGGAGGTCAAATTAAATATTCTGCTCATAGATGAACGGCCGGAGGAGGTCACAGAAATGGCCCGAAATGTGGATGCCGAAGTAGTGGCATCAACCTTTGACGAGCCTGCTGAACGTCATGTGAATGTTTCCGAAATGGTGCTGGAAAAAGCCCGGAGACAGGTCGAGGCAGGCCACGATGTGGTTATCCTGCTGGATTCCATTACACGTCTGGCCAGAGCCTACAATGCCGTCATGCCGCACAGCGGTAAAATTCTCTCCGGAGGTGTTGATTCTAACGCTTTGCACAAGCCAAAAAGATTTTTCGGTGCGGCCAGGAATGTTGAAGGCGGCGGAAGCCTTACCATTATTGCGACGGCTTTGGTTGATACGGGAAGCAGAATGGATGAAGTTATCTTCGAAGAGTTTAAAGGCACGGGGAATATGGAACTTGTGCTCGACAGGACGCTCAGTGAAAAACGCGTTTTCCCTTCGATTGATATCATGCGCTCCGGCACCCGCAGAGAAGATAAACTCCTGAGCCGAAAAGACCTTTCGAGGGTTTGGCTTTTAAGAAAATTATTAAGCGGAATGACCAATATTGAATCTATGGAATTTTTACTCGATAAGTTGGCAAGGACAAAAAGTAACCGGGAATTTCTGGACTCAATGAGTTCCTGATCACGCAATCATAACTAAATACTATTATTATGAATTTAATATCACAACAATCAAAGGTCCGTTCAGTTTTTGTAAGATTCAAAACCTCCGAACCCATTAAAGTGACGCCCTATGTGGTTAAGGGCCATATTATGAAATATTTCCCCAACGAAAGATTTGTCTCTTTCATTAACGGAGAATTGCACGGCGTCTATCTGTACCCACGTATCCAGGTGAAGATATTAAGAGAACAATTATGCTTTTTTGCAGTCAATGAGGGTGTTTCTGCGGCACTTTCGCTGACGGAAAAACTTGAGTATTTGCAAATTGAAGATAAAAAATATGAGGTAGTAGATAAACAGATCCTTGATCAAAGCGAAGAATTGTTTGTTGTGAAATCAGATCAGTATTATAAATACAAGTTCATAACTCCCTGGGTTGCCCTGAACGAAAAACAACTCAGTCAATATGAACCAATGTTTTCAAACGAACGCCGGAATATGCTGAATCTGCTGCTTGAAAGGAATCTTGATTTTGTCGCAAATGATCTGGGTCGCTTCAATGATGAAAAAATCGAGGTCCGTTTTGTGTCCAGTTCCCTCACCCCTAAGACCATTGAGTACAGTAAATTCGGATCGTTCAAGGGATTTTTCACTTCAAATGTGATCATTCCGGATTATCTCGGCCTGGGCAACAGCATTTCAAAAGGACTGGGAACGCTGGTTCAGTTGAAAGAACGTGAACCCGAAGCAGATACCGAAGGAAAAGGCACCGCTTAATTCGATTGTTTGGCAAACATCTATCCCTTTAAAATAGCCCGCCTTTTTTAAGGGATAAATTGTGATTACGGATCGAATTTCCAGAATAACACCTTTAGCAACATTACAAATGACCGGCAGGGCCGCTGAATTGCGTCGTGCAGGCGTGGATGTTGTTAATCTAAGTGTGGGAGAACCGGATTTCCCCACACCGGCGGCGGTTCAAACTGCCGGAATCCGGGCCATCGTCAACAACCAAACCCATTATACTGCTGCCGAAGGGTTATTGGAACTGCGGGAAGCGGTCTGCACCAAGCTGGCACGGGATAATAACCTGCACTATACACCGGAAGAGGTACTGATCTCCAATGGTGGGAAATATGCCCTCTACAACCTTTGCCAGGTTCTTTTTCAGGAGGGAGATGAGGTGATCCTCTTTACTCCGTATTGGGTATCCTATCCCGACCTGGTGCGAGTCACTGGAGCTGAACCGGTATTCGTAGAAACGGATCCAGGTTCACAATATGAACCTGACATGGAGGATCTGGAACGTAAGATCAGTTCAAGAACAAAGGGAATTATTATTAATTCCCCCACCAATCCTACTGGAGGAGTATGGCGTAAAGAAGCAATTCAACAGGTATTGAAGCTGGCTGTCTCCCGGAATATTCTGGTGATTTCAGATGAATGTTATGAACAGTTCGTCTATGATGCTCCCTTCGTGAGTACAGCCTTACTTACCGATTCACCGGAAATGGTCATTACAGTTCAAAGCTGCTCCAAGACCTATGCAATGACAGGCTGGCGGATTGGCTATACAGTTGCGGATGCCCAAATCATCGCCGCCATGAAAAAGCTGCAGGGGCACGGTGCTTCTTCTCCCAATGCAGTGGGCCAGTATGCCGCTATCGAGGCTCTCACAGGGGATCAGTCCTATATCCCGGAGCTGCGGAAAATATTTAAACACCGTCGTGATTTGATCGTTGACCTTATTAATGCTATTGAAGGTCTGGATTGCCCCACACCGGCAGGTGCTTTTTATGTTTACCCGGATTTCAGCGCATTCCTGGGTAAATTGGCAGCGGGGAAAAAATTAAATACTGCCGGGGAATTGGCGCTGTATCTTCTCGAAAGTGAAGGGCTGGCTACGGTTCCGGGAGAAAGTTTTGGCTCCGGCACGCATATCAGATTTTCATACACAGCAGGCGAGGCTGACCTGATCCGGGGGATGGATAGGTTGGCCGACGGCCTGGCAAAATTGAATTAGAAAGGGAAAAATGAAGAAAGATATACATCCTAAATACAAACTGGGTACTGTGCATTGTGCCTGTGGTAATACATTTCAAACCCGCATGACCGTTGACAGTCTCAATGTTGAGATTTGCAGCGAATGTCACCCCTACTTTACGGGGAAGCAGAATCTCATCGATACGGCCGGTCGGATTGAAAAATACATGACCAAATATAAACTCACTGAGAAAGACCTCAAATAACATTCGCTGAGTCCGGTTCCAGGGCATCCGGTAAAAACCTCTCTTACGCACAGCAGTTGCAGAGGTGTGCCGGGTCACCTGACATCGGCCGGTATCAGTAACCCCATACAGAAAAACCTAAAACGACAGGGAACAGAATGAGCATCAGTCTTATCGGCAGGTCTGTAGGAGAGTCCGTAACGCTCAAATTGAATGAAGTCGCGGCGATTCTCCGGGCCAAAGGGGAACCACTGATCCATCTGGGTGGTGGTGAACCAAAATCTAAAGCGCCTATCGACGCAATCACCCGGGCGGCAGCTCTGCTGAATTCGGGTGAGATCCGATACACTCCGGCGGATGGGATTCCGGCACTCAAGCAGGCAATCATCCGCTATACGGAGGAATATTATCACCGCAAAGTGGAACCGGAGAATGTAATTGCCTCCGGAGGCGCCAAACAGGCTATCATGGTGGCGCTGCAGGCCATTCTTGATCCTCAGGATGAAGTAATTTTCCCGGCTCCGTACTGGGTGAGTTACCCTGAGATGACAAAGCTCTGCGGAGCAGTTCCGGTACCGGTTCTCCCTGAAGACGGGAGTTTCTACCCGCGGCTTCAGGACATCGAACAGAATGTGACATCCTACACCAAAGCCGTGATCATCAACAGCCCGAACAATCCTACCGGAGCCATGTATTCAGAGAAATTCATTGCAGAAATTGTGGAATTCTGTGAGAAAAAAGACCTCTATCTGATCATGGATGATATTTACCACAGACTCATATTCGACGGCCGCAAAGTCATCAATCCCTGGCAGTTTGTTAAGGACAAATCAGAGAATTCCAAGATGATCATAGTGAACGGGGTATCCAAACAATACGCCATGACGGGTTTTCGTATCGGTTGGGCTGTGGCCAGCAAGAAGCTGATCCGCGTGATGACGAACATTCAGGGACATCAGACCTCCGGAGCTTCGGCAGTGATGCAGCATGCGGCGGTGGGTGCCTTAAACGGCGTACAGTCCGGCGTTGAAAGCCTCAGGCTGACCCTGGAAAACAACCGCAATATTATGGTAGAGCAGCTCAGGGCTTTCAACGGTGTACGGGTAGCGCCCCCCGACGGCACATTTTATACTTTTGCAGATTTCAGTGTCTATGAAAAGGATTCCACCAAGTTGGCCAATTTACTCCTTGAAAAGGTAAGGGTTGTCACGGTACCGGGTGTCGAATTTGGTCTCGACGGTTATCTGCGGTTATCAACCTGCGGATCCGTTAAGGATATTCTGGAAGGGATCGAAAGGATCAAATGGGCTCTGGATCCTGAATCACCTAATGAATTGTTCATCGGTGACAGAAAATTAGTGAGGGATTGGCTATGACAAAATACCTAAAATTCGACACACCTGCTATTCGTCACGCAAAAGACCTGGCCAGTGATTTTAAACTTAGTAATCACGGCTTAGTGCATCTCGACCAGGTTTTCTGGAACCTGCCGGTGCCGGCTCTCTATGAGGAGGCCGTTTTCAGGGGGGAAGG
>JAADGM010000027.1 GCA_013152375.1 FCB group bacterium
TAAGGGAAATATTTCTATCCAGTTATTCTTTTGTCGGTTGGCACTTGCCTGTGCGATGAGGAGATTATTTCCGAAGATAAATCTGGGGATTGGCAAAATCGGCTTTAGCAACGCTTCATCTGAATCGAATCCTATCTCTGAATACAGATTCCACTAAACCAAGGATTGAAACCTCCTTCAATTAGTTTTGCAGCAGGGGATGGCGCTGCTCAATACCGTGTATCTTTAGCAGCGGTTTTATTTCACGCGCTTCAGAGCGGTCCGGGCATCAAACTCACCCAGTAGATCGAAGGCATAGATCTCTCTCTCGCAGCTGTCACAGGTGAAATACGGTTGGCCGTTGTAATGCAGCGGTTTTTGGCAGGTTGGGCAATAGGCATTGGCCTTGCGGTCCCAATAGATCCCGTAAATCAGGGTCAGCTTGTTTTTACGGTAATAATACAGGGCGATGAACAGCGTACATAACAGCACCCAGATCAGCAGCAGGTTTAAAAAAATTGATCGGGAGTGGGAGAGACTATCGCGGAAAAATTTCAGCAGGGCAGACCCCGGTACCAAAAACCAAATCGAAAGACCGCCGGCGAATAGCAGGAATACCAGGACGGCGGGGGTCGTGATGGCCTTAGAAACTTTTGACATGTTTATTGAATATGGTTTATTTCCGATAAAATAAATTACGGAGTTAATAATCCCATTCACTAACCGAATGTTACCACAAATGACGATATTCATATTGAGTGGACGGGAAAATTTAAAAATCATTTCTTATTGCCGGAAATATGGGAGTTGTATAAATTTGCTCTCAATTACTCGTGATGAATAATGAAATTTACCCCAAAATCAATTTGAAAGGGGAGTAACACATGTCAATTCTAGAACGTCCTGCGAGAAATCGACGCATCTATCTGCTGTTGATTGCCATAGTCATACTGACCGGAACCAGCTATCCGAAATATTCCGACCTGCTTCCCATGTTCATCAATCAATATGCGGGCTCAACCCTGTGGGCCTTGCTGATCTTTCTCGTTACCCGTTATCTTTTTATCTCGACAACGACCTTTAAAATTGCCCTGTTCTCTGTCGTGATCATCGCCCTCATCGAATCCACTAAATTCTATCAGGCCGGCTGGTTTGAGGTAGTAAGACGTTCGTATATCGGAGGAATGATCTTCAGGCATGATCTCGTCACGACGGACCTTTATGCTTTTGCCGGAGGAATCCTGCTGGGAATCTTACTGGAACTTATCGTTTTCAATATCATGCGTCATTAAACCCGTTGGAAAATTTTTTAAAGCTCTGTGTCTTTGTCACAACCTAAAGCCTTCGCTCCGTTCATCAAAGATTCCGTAATGTATTTCCGCCCTCTGAATCCGTGAGGTGTGATTTGTAAATATATGTAAGTCCGTTTATCATTTGAAGCCCCAACCCCGCTAAATTTGCCCGTTGAATTACTGGAAAATATTAAAAACAGGGATGGAAATAATGTCTAACAAAATGCTGCGGATTCTTACTGTGTTACCTTTAATAATTGTCTTCACACTGCTCAGCGGGCAGGTCAGGGCTGATAACTCCCAACGGAATGATGTCATCCTGCAGTTGGAACAGGGGGTGGTTACCAGTGGCGAGCAGATATCCCTCTCTCTCAATGTCGTCAATGATCAGAATATTGCCGGATTTCAGTTCACACTGCGCGATACACTCGATCTGCTGTCTGTTCAGGAACTTGTTCCGGCAGCCCGGATTGACGGATACACGCTTCAATACAATCTTCAGGATGACGGTTCCATCATCGCGATTGCTTACAATCTGGGGGGAGGCGTGATCACACCGGGGACCGGATCCGTCCTGGAGATTACTTTTCTGGCCAACCCCGTTTTTTCCCAGACGACCGCCGGTTTGGTTTTTACTGACGTGTATATCGGTGATGTACTGGCTCAGGAGATGCCGGTTACGGTTGAGGATTGCCTCGTGACCGTTAATCCCGCCAACGCCAGTGAATTTTTTATCGACGATGCAGCCCTGTTGCTGAACGTGGAAAACGCCGTTCCAATTAATTTGAGCAATGATGTGGCGGTGTCGGGGTTTCAATTCCATCTGACGTTCCAGCCCGAACTTGCCCACGCCGTTTCCATCGCAGGGACTGACCGCACGAGCGGTTGGATGATCTCCTACGGCTTCGACAATGTAATCGGGTTTAATTTTTCGGGGTCAGAAATTACACCGGGAGACGGACCCATAGCGGTTCTGCAGGTTATGGGAGATACGGAAGGGGAATTTACGCTTTGCATCAGCGACATAATTCTATCCGATCCGGAGGGTATTCAGTTACCTGCCGCTTCGCAATGCAGTAATATGGCAGTCATTCTGTCCGGTGCGTTAGGAGATCTAAACCAGGATGATGAAATTAACGTCATTGATGTCGTTCAGTTGGTAAACATTATCCTGAACGGCGGGGCTACACCCTATCAGCAGTGGGCCGGTGATATCAACAACGATGATATCATTAATATTCTGGATGTGGTTCAATTGGTGGCGCAAATCCTGGGGGATAATCTGGTGAAAGGAGTCCCCCCAATCTCTCCGAAGCTGACAATTGACAGAGGGGTTCTGCGCTATGAAAGTGACGGCACTACGGCAGGGATTCAGCTTTTTACCGCCGGAGAGTTTACAATTACGCAGGTACTTTTGCCTGAGAACTGGCAAATGGCTTACAACGACGATACGATTCTGATCTATTCCCTTTCCGGTGCAGATCTCGGGAACCTGCCCTTATTTGAATATTCCGGTGAACTGGAAATCACGGACAATATAATCGCTGACTGGAACGGAAACAGGCAGACCGCTCTTGTAAACATGGCTTTGCCCGATGGCTATATTGTGGGGTCAGCCTACCCGAATCCCTTTAATCCGGTAACAACCCTGGCATATTCTCTGGAGAAAGATGCCCTGGTTCAAATTGAGGTTTACAATATGCTGGGGAAGAGGGTGGCCGTTCTTGCAGATGATTATCAATCCGCCGGGGCATATCAGCTCAATTGGAATGCCGACGACCAGCCCAGCGGAGTCTATCTCTTCAAACTGAAGCTTGGACCCGTCCGGGAGACCCGCAAAGTAATCCTGCTCAAATAAGATCATATCCGGTAAAAATATGCTCCCCGAAAAATGAACCGCTGCAAATCCCCTTTTCCTAACAGACTGAGGGGATTTGTTTTTTACAGCGGTATTAATCACCGGGAGAAAACTGTACAGAAATTTGGAGCAGGGGAGTTAAATTAAATCGACAATTTTCCGGTATATAATAAAAAATTAGACTCCATGAACAAATTTATCTGCAGCCTAGCATTTTTCATCTCAGTCGTATCCGCAGCTACGGTGTCAATCCCCGCTGATTTCAGCCATATTCAGGATGGCATCTTTGCCGCCGGTGATGGGGATACGGTTCTGGTTTATCCCGGCATCTACACTGAACAAATCAACCTCGAGGGTAAATCCATACTTCTGACTTCTCTTTATTCCGTTACCGGATATTCCGGTTATATCACCGCGACTGTCATCGATGGCGGGGGAGCCGGGAGCGTGGTAACTTTCAACCATGGTGAAGGGCAAAACTCAGTGTTGGCCGGATTCACGATTACGGGCGGTATGGCTGCAAATGGCGGCGGGGGGTTTATTTCACAGGCGAGCCCCTTGATCAAAAACGTTTTGATCACCGGGAATACAGCCGCGGAAAAGGGTGGCGGGTTGGTTTGTTACTTCATGTCCGAACCCCTTCTTATGAATCTGACCATTACAGACAACAGTGCAGGAGAAAATGGCGGAGGCATCTTCTGCAGGGATAATTCGCAGCCCGGGATTGTAAACAGTATCATCTGGAATAATACGTTAACATCAGGGACTGTCGATAATGTTGAATTGAATCTGGGGAGCTCCGCTGTGTTTGCTTACTCGACTCTCGAGGGGGGTGACCAGGATGTTCTCCTCGATTACGGAACGCTCTATTATTTGTCCGGGAACCTTGAAACCGACCCTCAATTCAATGCCAGCTGGAATGGTGACTTTTCCCTCCTGGAAAGTTCACCCTGTATCGATGCGGGTGTCACCAGTATGGCGCTGTATTTTAATGGAAACGCCGACAGTCTGCTGGTGCCGGAAGTAGGTTATTCCGGTGAAGCTCCTGATCAGGGTGCTCTCGAACAGGCGGGCATATCCGGCTGTATGGACTCACAGGCGGTGAATTTCCTGCCCGAGGCAACCCTTGATGACGGCAGCTGTGCCTTTGCCCCCCAACTGGACCCGCTGGAAGATATGTCAACCGCTGAAGATGTACCGCTGCAGATCCTGCTGACGGCTTCAGATCAGAACACGGAAGATAATCTGGTCTTTTCTGCCGCGGCGGATACATCTGCTGTATTACCGACGGTATTGGAGGATACTTTGTATATGAGTCCTGCTCCCAACTGGTACGGCAGCAGTATCATTACCGTGTTTGTTTCTGATGGTGATAATGCGGACAGCAGTTCGTTTGTATTGGTAGTCACCCCCGTAAATGACCCACCTTCCGTCGACTGCGGAGAAGGCGCAGCGATTGGGGAGAACATGACTCTCACGGATTATACCCTGTCAGCGGAGGATGTGGATGGAGACTCCCTCTCCTGGGAAATTGAGGTAGGCGCAAATTTTGATAACTTCCCCTGGGTTACAGATACCTTCACCTGGGATCTGATAGATTCTCTCATCAGTTTGACACCACCCTCCAATTGGTATGGAGTCGCAGATGTTCAGGTCAGGGTCAGTGATGCCGCTCTCGTGGATACTTGTGACTTCAATCTGACCGTTTTATCTGCCGAAAATGACGTACATCTTTCATTTGGTGAAATTGACTATGCAGACCGGACTCTCGCCATCATCATGGAAAACCAGCCGCCGGTGAGTGGATTTCAGTTTCTCGTCGGTGACCCCCATTTCCTCACAATTGAAGATGTTTTTGGCGGTGCTGCGGGAGATCATGATTTCATCCTCCAATTTGAACCTGCCAACGGAATGGTTTTGGGTTTTTCCCAGGTCCTCGATGCCCTTCCCCCCGGGGAATCCGTGCTCACGTATCTGCAGTTCAGCGGATGGGGGACTGCCGAGACCTGTTTGCAGGATATCACCGTGACCTCACCGGACGGTTCCGAAGCGTTTATCATTCCGGGTGACTGCATCATGCTCAATTTTGACCCCGGTGATGTAAATGACGATGGTGCTGCTGATATCCTCGATGTCGTAGAGATCGTCGCCATAATTCTCGGTCAGATTGCTCCGAATGAGTATGAGACCTGGGCTGCAGACCTGAACGCTGACGGCGCTATAAACGTCTCCGATGTCATCCTGCTTATCGATTTGATCATGGAATACAGGACTCCATAATAAAATTTAAGCGTGAATTGTCGCATTTATAAGCCATTGGACAAAGCTGTAAAAATCCTAACTCTGTAATTTCAGTGGGTTAGGACGGCATGAAATTTGAATTGAATAGAAAGAAATTAATGTGTGATCAATATGACACGAAAGCATCTTTAGGAAGGAGACAACAATGAAGTATTTATTCTGTTTCATTTTATTTTTCGCATCTCTTATCGCATCTCTGCTCAATGTCCCGGCAGAGTATCCCACGATCCAGGCGGGGATAAATGCAGCGGCAGGTGGTGACACCGTGGTTGT
Organism: FCB group bacterium; assembly: GCA_013152375.1. Lineage (GTDB taxonomy): Bacteria > Fidelibacterota > Marinisomatia > SCGC-AAA003-L08 > JACNLC01 > JAADGM01. Next base: position 5,704 of record JAADGM010000027.1, read on the forward strand.
ACAACCCGGTATTTATACGGAGAACATCAATTTTATGGGAAAAGCCATAACCGTCGGATCACTTTTTGTTACCACCGGGGATCACAGCTTCATAACACAGACCAGTATCGACGGTAATCAGTCCGGCAGTGTCGTGATCTTCAGCAGCGGGGAAGATGATTATTCAGTACTCACAGGAGTAACCATCACCAATGGTTTTGCCTTCAACGGAGGCGGCATTAACTGTACAAATAATTCGAACCCCTCTCTGAATCATCTCATCATCACCGGGAACAACGCTTATTATAACGGGGGCGCCGTCTATTTATCCAATTCGGAGCCTGTTTTTGAAAGTGTTACCATAGCGGATAACAATGCCTCAGGACACGGTGGGGGTGTCTATTGCAGTTCATCCTCTCCATCCGTCTATAATTCCATATTATGGAACAATACCCCGCAGGCGATCTACTTCTATGAACATGGCGGTCCCAATGCCGTCACGGTCGGATATTCAGATATCCAGGGTGGCCCGGGCGGCGTTGTGATCAATAATAACGGTTCGGTTAATTTTGGGAGCGGCAACACAAATCTGGATGAAGACCCCTTGTTCATCCTGCCGGGGTCGGATTACAATCTGCAGCTGGGCAGTCCCTGTATTAATTCCGGGGATCCCCTCTCACCGCCGGACCCGGATGGTACTATCACAGACATGGGGGCACTCTATTTTGAAGAGAGTTTCGGATGTACCGACCCGATGGCGGTGAATTATGATCCGGGAGCGACCAATGATGACGGGTCCTGTATCTTTGCACCGATTGCGGAAGATATTGACGTGGTCATCAACGAAGATGGATATTTTACACTCGTACTGAGTGCCATCGACCCGGATGGAGATGCCGTGGTTTATTCCATCTGGTCGAGTCCCTTACATGGAACTGCCGGACTCACGGACAGTACGCTGACTTATGAACCCTATCCCGACTTCTTCGGGAACGACACACTCGAATATATAGCCACCGATACCGATTTGAATTCAGACACGGCCACCGTGGCTATAACCGTCCTGCCGGTTAACGACCCGCCCTTTTTTACTCAGAACGTTCCCGACCAGTACATGGACTTCAACACATCTTCCTCAATTCTGCTGTTCGCCAATGATCTTGACGGAGATACGCTGTACTTTTTTGCCGAGAGTGATAACAGTAATCTTGCAGTGAATACGGTGGGGAACAGCCTGACGATCACACCGGCAGAAAATTGGGGTTCAAACGTGAATGTCACCGTATCGGTATATGACCGGAATATCGAAGATCCGGACTATAACCCGGATGTTGATGGTGAAGCGCTTTTTGATGTGGACAATTTCATGGTCACCATTAATCTCGTGGGGGATTATGTTTCGGTTAGTTTTGGAGCCATTGACTATGCGAACCACACGATTGATGTTGTCATGGACAACCAGATGGATATTGCCGGATTCCAGTTCGAGATGTCAAATATCAATGATCAATCCAGTGCTCTCTTTACCATTGACAATGCCTACGAAGGCAGAGCGGCCGATGCAGGATTCGTGGTTGAATTTGAACCGGCAACCATTGATCATAACAGTATAATTTTAGGCTATGCAGCTCAATTCATGCCGCCCATTGCACCCGGAGATGGGGTCCTGACCCGCGTTTCCTATGATGCTGCCGGGTGGGTGGGGCCGAATCTCTGTCTGGAAAATATTACGATGACGGTCCCGGACGGGAATGAAGCCAATATCTTTGTGGGCAGCTGTGTGACCTATGAGGTTGGGCAGGGCGACCTGTTACAGGACGGAGCCTGGGATGTCCTCGATATTGTTCAGTTAGTGGGCATCATCCTGCAGCAAAACCAGGATATCACCGCCTATCAGAACTGGGCTTCTGATCTGAATGAAGACGGTACCGTTAACGTAACAGATGCGGTTTTTCTCGTTAATCTCGTCATGGGCACTCCTTTGTCAAGAAATACTACCCTCACACAAGCCGGATCCTGGCTGGACGGGGATCAACTCATCGTTCAGGGGGATGCACCGGTTTCCGGCGTTGAATTCGATCTTAAGGGTGAGTTCAATATTATCGAAAAAATAAATAAACCAGGTATCCTGGTTTCGTATTCAGAAGATAAGATCATCGGGCTGAGTTTGAGTGGTGAAGATTTGCGTGGTTTACCACTGGTAAGACTCAACGGTGACCATATCTCAGTAACGGGAACCGCCGTGGACCGCAGCGGCAATCCTGTTGAACTGACCAAAGGTGAATTATCCCAACCTGAACAACCTGTCAGCTTCGGCTTACTGGATGCTTATCCAAATCCCTTTAATCCTGTAACATCGATAAACTTTGGATTAGCCGAGGCCTCGAAAGTAAGTCTGAACATCTATGATTTACAGGGAAAAGTGGTTGCTACGCTGGTAGATGAGAGGTTTTTAGCAAAAGGCTCCCATGTTATAATGTGGGATGCACAAAATCTCCCCAGCGGTATCTACTTTGTCAGGCTGTCGGCTGCTCAGCAACAGTCAACCCGGAAGATAACATTGCTTAAGTAGTCCATGTTATCTGACAAAATAAAACTGCTGACCCTTGCCGGGATCCTGAAGATTTCCGCCGGCCTTATTTTACTTTTCGTGCTTAACAGCTGCAATGGAGATATAGACGGGTTCGTCGGACCTGCCTGGCAATTCGATAGCGCCGTGGCCATCACCGACTTTTCCGCGTCCGTAGAGCCGCTGCAGATTAACGGTGACACGAGCATAGTCAGTGCAGTCATCGTAAATTCATCCGATCAGCCCATTTCGGGAATTGCCGCGACTTTCACCTCTGATTTTGGCACTATCGTTTACAGTGAAGATACTGATTACAGTCTGTCAGATTCCAGCGGAGTCGTTTCCGTGACTTATATTTCGGGGGCAGCACTCGGCACGGAGCATATTTACCTTTCCGTTGGAACAGCCCGGGATACCCTGGCTTTTGAAGTAATCTCAGATGTTGCGGAGCTTGTTTTGTCGCTTTCGGAGACAGATATTTTCGCCGATGGAATGGCATCCACGCTAATAACGGCTCAAGCGCTGAATGACCTTGGCGATCCTGCCGGGAACACCACATTGCGCTTCGCTACCGACAGAGGCATATTCTCGAATGGTGGCCAGGTGGTTGAAATCCTGACGGACGAAGACGGTGTAGCTGCCACAGATCTGATAAGCGAAGCCTCCAGCCAGGATGAGATTTCAAACCTGTATATAACGGATGTGGATATTCCGGATCTCATTGAGACCCTGCAAATAAATTTCATCGGCATCTCTTTCCAGATTGAGACTCAACTGGACAGTCTGATTGCAGATGGAACAACCGCCACAGCGATTACTGCCAGGGTCAAGGAAGCCACGACGGGGAATCCTCTCAGCGGCGTGACCGTCACCTGGAGTACAGGTCTGGGAGTTATTACATCCCCGACGGTTACCGATGAATATGGCGCCGCCGTTACGACTTTGGTCAGCCCTGTTGATCCGGGCACTACAGTTATCGAGGCCGCCTATGGGAACACACTGACTGCAGAATTACCGGTGGTTTTTACCAATGAATAAGCGATTTATAAAATCTCAGAGTATGCGCGGCTTATTCCTGCATTTCAGAACCCGTTGCAGGATGATCATATTGGGACTGACCCTTTCAGGTTTGGTAACGGCAGGACCTAATTTCACCTATACCGGCGTGCAGGCATTTCGTCAGAATATCCAATTAAACGGATTAAAGTTTGACTCCCGGGCCGGTCTTATCAGTTGGTTTTTCACCGATGGGGCCTATTATGGTCATTTCGGATTGGGAATGGCCGATCACAAACTGGAATCGGATTTACAGAATGCTGAGCCGCTGAAGAGTAATATGAAATTCATGTGGAACTTCGATGTGACCCGTATGATGCGGATGGTCTATTTTTCCACCGGAATAAATTATTATAATATTTCAGGAGATGCAGACGTAATTGACGGAGAAGATATTTACACGTATCGCAACCGCTACAGGTTATACGAATTTCCTGTGGGTACGGGCCTCCACCTGAACTTTGGGAATGTATTTGTCAAGATCGGCTATCGACGGAATTATTATTATGGCAAACATCATTATACTCTTCTGCTGACACAGAACACTTCAACCATACAGCTCAATGCTGAAAAAAACACCTTTGACGACCGCAGTGAGAAATTCTATGAGGGAGCATTATCCCTGACGATGATGCGGAATTTCTATTTTGAAGCACATTACGCCTATAATCAAAACAGCAACGAGGAATATTTAAGCTTTATCCTGGGGTTCCGTTTGTAGGTCTTCCCTGCGGAGACAAACAAATCCCATCCCCAATCATATCTTTCTGACATCAGACAAGAAATCAGGCCTGATCCGAAACTGCTCTCCGGAGAATAGAATTTATATTACAAGCCCCCCGTTGGAGCTTGACTTATTCTGTCGGCAGAGATTTCAGGTAACTGTAGATGGCGGTCAGATCGCTTTCTTTAAGACCCCCGTACAGGGTCCAGGGCATGATTGTGTTTTTCCCTTCCCCGCTAACATCTACGAGCACATAAGTTCCAGGATCATAATTTTTGAAAGTAGTGATAAATCTGTCAGCGCTCCAGCTTCCGATTCCTTTGGATGAAAAGGTAATATCCACGGATTTGACCCGCTTCCCTCCAGGCATGATAAATTCCCGGTCACCACGGTAAGCTTGCTCCTCGATCAGCTTCCCCTTTAGCTGAGGGGTGTGACAATCTTTACAGGCGATTCTGGCAAGATATTCCCCGTATTTGATCCGGTCCTGCTCAGACGGCATTTCCCCCGGCTGCCCTTCGGCCGGCATTGTATTCAAAAACAGGTTTACCGGAAAATCAGTCACCGATGGCGGAACGTAACTTTTAAGTGGCTTCAGCGTACGCAGGTAAGCGATGACACAGTAAATTTCTTCATCCGGCAGCGTCCCGAAAATCTGGTATGGCATGATCTGAAATAAAGCATTATTCTCTTTACCGACACCGGCAGTGATGGCACGGTAAATTTCGGCATCACTCCACGAACCCAGCTCATACGGAGTAATATTGGTTGAGATATATTTTCCGGGGAGCCCCATGCTCCGGTCAAATACTGTGCCCCCCATGCCTTCTGTGCCGGGAACCACCGGGCCTGCATATTTAGTGTAGTCTCTGATTGAATGACAATCGATGCAGGAGAGCAATTGGTTTGCGAGATATGCTCCCCGTGCAATCCGCTCTTTGGTGAGCTCAACTGTCAGGGGTTTAAGCGGAATGCGAGGCAAATAGTTCTTTATATAGAGTGCGGCACCTGCCAGAAAGACGAAGCTAATGACCGCTAGTATGCCTAATACCTTTATGAAACGTTTGAATATCATCGGCTGCTCCTTTATGAATTAGGGTTCGTTGTCAGACCCGTACAGGAGCCGGATTTCGTTGTCAGAATAAATATCGTGTTTAATTAAGCGTCAGCAGGATTGAGTACGAGTCATTAAATACAGATTCTCAAAATATATCGCTAATCATAATTTACTAATGCGCGGCAATGCGTGAAAATGAATTCTTATAAACTTGCAGATTATACTTGAACACGGCAGTATGCTTATTAGAATCTTCAACGGAACTGTAGTGTGCTGAAAAGAAGCTTTGGGGGAAACCCCTGATTACGGTCGGTTAAGATGATGAAATAAGTCGAACTGAAAGTTTTTGACGCAGCTGTAAATTTGACTAATCGTCTTGTATGGGGATGGGGCAGACCTTGTAAATTTAGGCTCTGTCTATCTAAGGATTTCTCAATAATGAAAATTGCATTGTTAACTTCCGGTGGAATCGCACCCTGCCTGTCAGCCGCCCTCGGTCATCTGATTCTCACTTATACCCGGGAGGTGCCCGAAGCTGATATCATCGGTTATCTCCATGGCTATAAGGGGCTGCTGGAGGGGAAATCCCTGACCATAACAACTGCTGTTCGTCAGGAGGCCTCAAGGCTGTATGAATTTGGCGGGAGCCCTCTTGGTAACAGTCGTGTAAAACTTACAAATGCAGAAGATTGCCGCCGCAGGGGATATATAAAAGCTGACGAAGAGCCTCTCGAAGTCGCTGCCCGCCAATTACAGCGGGACAATGTAACAATTCTCCATACACTTGGCGGAGACGACACCAATACGATGGCGGCCGCCCTCTCAGCCTATCTCAAGCAGCATCACTATGACCTCACAGTGGTCGGGCTCCCCAAAACCGTTGATAATGATGTTTATCCCATCAGGCAAAGCCTGGGGGCCTGGACTGCTGCCGAACAGAGTGCCCTGTTTTTTGAGAATGTAGTCAATGAAAATACGACGAGTTTCCGACAACTCATCGTTCATGAAGTTATGGGGCGAAACTGCGGGTGGCTAACAGCTGCGGCTGCCAGAGACTACCGCCGGCTGCTCTCGAACAAAAAGTTCTTGCCCGATATACTGGTTACCAGAGATCGCTGGGACCTGGATGCCGTGTATCTTCCTGAAATGGAGATAGACCTGGCTTCAGAGGCCGATCGTCTGAGAAAACGTATGGACGAAAAGGATTGTGTGAATATCTTTTTAAGCGAAGGCGCCGGTGTCGGCAGTATTGTTAAAGAGCTGGAATCCAAAGGTGAAACGGTTCCCAGGGATGCCTTCGGTCACGTCCGTCTGGATGAGATCAACCCCGGGCAGTGGTTTGGCAGGCAATTTGCCAAAATGCTGCGGGCGGAAAAAGTACTCGTACAGAAAAGCGGGTATTTCGCACGTTCCGCAAAAGCAAATCCAAGAGATCTTGAACTCATTCAACAGACGGCAGATCTGGCTGTCACCGAAGCTCTGAAGGGGCACAGCGGCGTTGTTGGACTGGATGAAGAACAGGGCGATAAGCTATGCCTGATTGACTTTAAACGTATACGAGGCGGGAAACCATTCGATTTAAACACAGATTGGTTTAAGACACTATTAAAGAATATAGGTCAGAAATTATAAAGTATCACTTTAACATATCTATGCCCGTCAATTGCAGAACTGCGCCGGACGAGGCGATTTGGTCGATTCACAGGGGCAGGCCCGGGAATCTTGGATCCAGGGCTGGCCGTGCGGTTTATTATATTACCGCATCTGTTGCTTTGACAGGATGGACTAAGGGTATAGCCTTGAGGATATATCCAGGACGTTGCCATGAAATAAATTAATTGGTCTAATAAAATTCGACAAACTCGTAATAAATACAGCAAAAGGGAATCAGCCCTTAATCAGGAAAGGTAACATGAAATATTATCAAAATCCACCGGAATTAAACAGAAGTCGTAAGTTCCCGGACAATCTCGTCTGTGCCCATGATCTGTTGCTAAAAGCTAAAAACGGAGAGAAGGGTAACCGCAAAGTCGAACGTTACGCTGTTCCGGCTTTCAACGTGACCACCTTTCAGGGTATTAATGCCGCTGTCGAAGCCTTTGAGATATTGGGGGCATCAGGATTGCTGGCATTTTCAAACAGCGCTCTGAAACATTTTGGTAGGGGAGATGCCGTCGCCGGGTTGGCCATTGCTTCGCAGTACGTTGAAACACTGGCAAAGACCAGCACCGTCAAGCTTGCTACTCATCTGGATCATGGTGATTACATGTCTGAGACAGGCCGCAAAGTCGTACAGGCTGCTGTCCGGAATCTCACATCCGTTATGGCGGATAATTCTACCGATAAAGCAGCAGGTAAACCAACTTCTCTTGAGGATAATATCGGTCTCACCAGGGAAGTCGTGAATATGGCTCATCCTGTGGGTGTGTCAGTTGAAGGGGAGCTGGGAGTGCTGGCCGGTGAAGAGGATGAAGATACGAGAGCGGAGGAATCCACTTATACCAATCCCGTTGAGCTTGAGCAGTTCCTTAAAGGTACCGGCGTGTTGATGCTGGCACCCACCATCGGCACCAAACACGGACCCAATAAGGGCAAACCCGGTGAAAAGGTTAAGTTGAACATACAACTGGCGCATGAGCTTCTGAAGATTGCCGACAATATTTCTGATGATATTGTCTTCGTGGCTCACGGAGCATCCACCCTGTACGGTGAAGTAGTTGCTTATGCTACCGAGAGGTTGAAACAACTCGGCGGGCATCACACTGACAGGACCAAATGGTCGGAGTTTGTGGGGACGGACTGGGAACAGATCAAGGGGCTCATCGGTGCCGGTTTCTGTAAGATAAACACAGATACGGAAAATCGTCAAACGTATCTGGCGGCTCTGCTCGGGGCCGTAGCAGAAAATGCAGCCAAAATAGATATCCGCTGGTATGATAATGTAACTACCAGAGCCCTGACCCAGAGCTATCTCAAAAAGCTCATCCTGGCAGGGGATTACGGAGTCTGGCATGAGCCTCGTATAGATGTAGCAAACTTTAAATTTGAGATAACGGTATAAACGAAAACGATATATTTAACAGAAAGGAAAAAATGAATAAGAATATAGATTCAAAAGTTGCAGATCTGGCCGGACCGGGTGTCAGCACCTATGCGGAAGTCGAAAAGATCCTCCCCACTGATTACGAACCGCTGCAGACCCCCATGGCACGCATGAAAGCACTCTATAAAATCAAAGCCAAAATTGAAAAGGGGTTGTCGGAAGTACTCAACCTGCAGCTGGTGCAGGTGCCCCTCATCGTCAGCAAGGACAGCGGTGTAAATGACATGCTGGACCGTGATGGTTCCCGAACGCCCGTTGAATTCCCTGCCGGCCTCGGACTCGAAAAGCGTATCGAGGCACAGGTCGTCCAGGCTGCCACAAAATGGAAACGCATGGCCCTGAAGCAATTTGGTTGTCAGCCAGGTGAAGGCATCAACACGGATATGCGCGCGGTACGCAAAGATTATTTTCTCGATCACGACCACAGTTCGTATGTAGATCAGTGGGATTGGGAAAAAGTGATCACTGCCGACCAGCGCAACCTGGACGTTTTAACGGATACTGTAAAAAAGATTTGGAGCGTCCTGTACAATGCAGGTGTACAGGTGCGGGAGGAATTTCCTGAATTGCAGACGGATAAATATCCTGATTTTCCGAAAGAGTTAAAATTCATCCACGCTGAAGAACTCCTGGATATGTATCCGGATCTGCCCAGAAAACAGCGGGAAACGAGACTCCTCCAGGAATACCCCGCTGTCTTTATTTATGGAATCGGCTGGCCGCTGAAAGATGGGTATCCTCATGAGATGCGTGCCGCTGACTATGATGACTGGATAACGGAGACCGTCGTAAAAAACGGTGAGCAGTACCATGGTCTGAATGGAGACATCCTGGTCTGGAACCCTGTGACGAAACGTCGTCACGAGTTAACCTCTATGGGAATTCGCGTCACCAAAGAGACTTTAGTGAAGCAGATGGAGATGGCCGGTCTGCAGGAGGACCTGAAGCTGCCCTATCATCAGGCCATACTGAACGACGAGATACCGCTGAGCATCGGCGGTGGCATCGGTCAGGCCCGAACTTATATGTATTTTCTGCGCACTGCTCATCTGGGTGAAGTGACCGTAACCATCTGGCCACAACAGTTAAAGGATATCTGTGCCAGGAAGAATATCCATGTACTGGAGTAATAATGCTGTTTCTTCAGGGGAATTAAACAGGAGGGCTGCCGAATGGCAGCCCTCTCACGTTTGAGACATAAAAAGGTATACGGTATAAGACTCGGAGCTGTTTTCTATTCCGGTTCAGATGAAATATTATACAATACCATCTTAATTTTTCAACTGCAGCGGACATGAGAAGAAGCGGTTTGTTTATCAGACCGTCGGACGGCGGTACTATACGACAAACTGATAACAAACTGTCTGGCTACGGGGTTTTGCGCACTGCTTTACCCGTATTGGTCCTGCCTCGCCGGTAACCGCCTAAAGCAGATGGTTTATATGTACGCTGCCTGATTGACTGTCAGGAGTAGGATGACACCCCATGCATGCCGTTTTTTGGGTCGGATCGACAGGCGTAAAATCATGTGGGTTATGGCAGTCGCCGCATCCAAAACCTTGATGATTGACCATTACATAAGAACGACTGTCACCTCCCTGGGGTCCGTAGTTGATCCCGTCTTGCACGATTTCAGGCTCGGGACCCTGATCAGCCGGATCATGGCAGGAGCTGCAGAGTCTCGTGATCTGAATCGATAGCGCAGTCTGATCAGGATAGACATAGATGCTGTCACTATAGGTCTCATCACCTGTGATAATTACCTGATACGCTTCAGGCAGGTCCGAAATGCTGATGTAACCGGGGTTCCAGTCGCCATCCAGCACTGAACCATATTTGGCAAGCATTTTATCACCGTCTGAGGTTGGATCATGGCAGACTTCACATTTTGTAGCTTCCCATTCAGAAGCATTCAGTTCGGTCCAGGTTCCCGGGGGAGAACCAATCATGTCAACCGGGGTCACAAAATGTGCCACCCCCAGGGAATACTGGAAAGAAGAATGGCATTTCAGGCAATCATCAACGAGCAGTTCCTCCGTATTATGCTCTTCTGTAGTTAAAACATCTATAGCAGATTGAGCATGTAAATCGGCGTCACTTGCCCATTGGGCCTGCTCCGTTTCGTGGCATCCGGCGCAATCAGCATTCGCAACATGAGGATCCGTCGCTTCCGTTGAATTGTTACAGGAGGCAGCAAGTACGACTATTACAAAACCGGCAATAATACTTTTCAGGATCCTAAATCCGGTTTTATCTATTAAAGCATGTTCACCTTTTCTCATTTTTAATTCCTTTATTTATGTGTTTAAACATACCTGTTTAACAGTAACTATAGCTCAAAGACATTTCACTTTCGTAAAATAAGTTCTTTGAAATCTTTATATATCCAGATGGTAGCCGGCAGATTTGTTGAGTGATCCACTTCAATCAAAATAAATATATAGTATATTATCTGAAATAAAATAATATAAAACTGTATAATGCCAATTTCCTGGGAGTAAAGCCAAATGATATGTCCACTTCTGTCGCAAACCGGGGAAGTTAATGTAAGGCCGCCGCACTTGAGCGCTGGATGGCCTGTAAGCCATTTATTATTCGCAATTACCATCTGTAATATCGTAATTTATATCAAATTGCATATCGTGCTAAAGCAGTGTAAAGTCCAGCTATATCTAGGTATATGATCTGTGTGATTAATTTCGGAAGTTTAACGAAGGTTTCCATGGCTATAATTTAATAATATTAGAGCCATATATCCACATATAAAATTATTAGTGATATTACCTGCGAAGTAACAGGCTTTTAAAAGAAATATTTCGTAGAGATATGCAGAAATGTCCGCAACTTAATATACTGCCTTGGAGTCCTGCTCATCAGCCCTGTACGGTCATTTTGTTCATACAGGTACTGTTTACAATGTTTAAGTGGAAAAGAAAAAATGCCTCAACTTCTTATCTTCAGGATTCTTCTTAAGCTGCTTCTGCTTCGGAATCATGACAGTTTGCTAAGAATAATCTTATTTGCAAAGATTGAATTACAGATGTGGTTTGATAATCCTCTTAAAACCCGGGACCAAACCCCCATATCTGATCAATTGAGGTTTCAGCGGCAGTTGTTGTGGGAACGCTTTTTAAAATCCCGGAATAATCTGTCCTAAATCGAGGAGAGAATAAGCTCGATTACGCCATCTTGAATTAGTTTGAACGGCTGTCGATCACCAACAGTATTTATACAATATGGCTTGAGCAGTCTGAATGTATGAGTAAAACAAAAAGTGCCCCCCTGATCCAACAGGGAGGCACTTCTTCAAATACAGAAAGTCAGAAACTATATTTTAATAAATTATAATTTCTACTCGTCACCCCCGGCACCAGGGAATGCGTTTTCATCTTGCCCCATGACCATCATATTTCTGACGTCTTGGTCAGTAATGTTTTGAGCTGGCATCATACCTGCAGTGGTACAACCAGCATTAACGTGTTCAGCATCATATGGCATTCCCCAAATTGCTTTATGTTGAATTTCATGGGGGTCATTTCTAAACATGTCGCCTAAGTATTCGCCCTGGCAATATATGTCAATTTGTGTCCCGTCGGCACCATGACAGACACTGCAATTAGCGTTATAGGTTGCTAAACCTGCAGCGCCATCGCCGCCTTTACCAATGTTGCTAAATACAGGTTCACCTGATGAAATATCCATATCATAAAATTCCGATACGTCATGAGCTGTTTCTTTGATAAATTTTACAAGGTCCCAGGCATCATCTTCAGTCAGGATATTTCCCCATCCAGGCATCTCATTTTTGTGAGCAGGATCAAATGAGTCGAAGCTGGGTCCATCGGTGGCCATTATATGGTCAAAAATTTCATCAATGTCATCATTGGCGCGCACTTCCATCAAATCAACTGGCGCAGGCTGGGGATCGGTATGACCGATGGAAACACCTTGGTCCCCTAATAAATCCCAACCATGACAGGATTTACATCTGTAATAACTAGAATGTTCATTAGCTGCTTTACCAGTAATCCCTAATTCGTTGAGCGCATGATCATATAATCTTGCACCTCGAACTCCATCTGCAGCATCATAAGCCGCCTGATTTGTATCTACTGCTGTTGTTTTTTTATCACATGAGATTAATGCTATAATAGATACTGCAGCAACTGCAAAAAAGACTATTCTTATTTTTTTCATTTTTTACCTTTCATAATAAACTTTGAGCAAATTAACATAATTCAACGCCGTAAGTTTAGATAAGGATACTGATATATACAAAACTATTTTATTGTGTAATATATAATATTTAGTGTTGATTTTAACAAGACAGAGTATGAGGTGATATTGCCAATGTTAAAGATTGTACAGGTAATATTACCAGCCCAATCTTGCCTGTGATAATCGAATTCATAAATTTTCTTTTGGTTGGGTAATGATGGATATCAATATGGATGATGAAAGTACATTACAATTTTCGAATTGCCTGCTGATTGATAAATGATGAGTTACGTATAGTATTTTAATCCATCTACATCAGTCCATTACAAGACTGCGCCGGACGACACGGTTTGGAGATCTCCCGGAGCCTGCCTTTGGGTCAATACTGATTTATTTGGATCACTTTTTCCCACGCGAGCAGCCACAAGTTTGACCCCGGCGAGAATTACTTAGAGATAACTCGTTTTGAAACATGCACAGCATTTGTCTGCTGCTCTTCAGCGCTGCCTTCCAGTTCAATCCGGTACAGTCGCAAATGGAGCAAAACTTTGAAACCACGTTTGACGGTCTGGTATATGCTTTGATCACAGCCGGAACTTTTTGCGGTTATGGCCAGCTGTTTGGGCAATCGGGCCACTATATAAATTTTATTCTATGTGTAGTATGGGTTTATAATCTTCAGGGTTTTTCTTGAACAAAAAGCTCCCCGATCGATTTTCTTGATCCGATAAAATAGCCGATTGCCGCCAGCACAATGCCCCAAAGGATGAAGCCGAGATAGGAAGTCCTCAGCCAGGGAGGTTCGATGCCGTTCAAGACCCCCCGGGATTCCAGAAAATAGGCAGTTACGGTGCCGATAAACCCGAAAATAGAAGACAGAAGAACCCCCCGGGCCTTGACCCTTGGCAGAAAAACCGCTGCAACAGGAAAGGCAACTGTTGTGGTCAAAACCCCCGAAGAAAGATAAAAAATATCCCAGAGTGAGTCGATCTTCATGGCAAAAACCATGGCGCCTAAGACGGTTATAAGGGTCACCACTTTATTCGCGGCAGAATTCTGCAGACGTCTGCGGCCATGGAACAGGTCGTACGAGATGCTCAATCCCATCACATTCAGACATGTATCGATAGTGCTCATTGCAGCGGCCACCAATCCCAATGTGATCACCAGCGTAATCCAGCCCGGTGCATAATCCAGCACAAGCGCAGAAAAGATGGCATCTCCGTCATTTCCGATTACGGCTGGTACTACGCCCTGTGAAACGGGGTATAATTGAAGCGCCGCAATACCAATGAACATGGGCAGAATACCCACGAAGAACAAGCCGTTAAGTGCGCCGATCATGATTCCCTTCCGTGCAGCTTTTACGTCCCGTGCTGCCTGGACTCTGAGCCAGAGATCGGCCTCGAAGACCCATCCAGGCAGATAGGCAACTAGGGTTAGTATGATGACGGCAATTCCCGGTGAGAGCAGATTGACCCAACTTACTTGTGATTTTGCTGCCCGAACGGCTATCGCAGGCCAGAGGCTCCCCTGATGGCGTAACCCCTTCAAAGCCAGGCCCCCGACGATGAAAATGTAAACCGCAACCAACACATATTGCAGTTTATCGGTAGCAACAACTGCCCTGAAACCGCCAACGGTCATGTAAACTCCGACAATCGCGCAGATCATGAAAATAGCCGCAGAGATACTCATATGCAATTGCGGTGCCAGCAGGGTTGCGGCTACATAGATCTCAGCTCCGCCCCATACCAGAAATACAAACACGAGAGCTGCTGCGGTCGTATTACGAAGACCGGTCCCGAATCTGTTACCGATCATTTCGGGCTGACTGAAAGCTGGTAGAGCATGGTATGTCATTGATAAATAATAGATCAGGGCCAGAGCGATGAGCCATGGAATTGTAATCAGCCAGACTGCTCCCACACCATACCAGTAGAATAATTGTACTGCATAAACACATGACCATGAGACCGACATGAATCCGGCAGATAAAGACAGACCCACACTCAACGGACCCAGCTTGCGGCCGGCTGTCCAGAATTCCGATGTATCCTGCTGATGCAGATGAGCAAACCACCCGATAATAAGGGTGAAAATAATGTATATGACAATGGCGATCCAGGCAGCAGACATTGGTAATCCTGATTATTTTAAATAAAAATTCCGTGGGGAATATAAGTGCTCCGGGAAGTATCAAAGGAGAAAAATAACAAAGGGAAAAACAATAGGTCTGGCGAGTCAGTGGTGAGTAGCAATTCCCATACTGTAACCTATGAAATTTAAGGAGAAAGCCTTAAATTAGAGGGTTCGATTTACTATATATTTTAAATTGAGACAGTCAGATTCCAGCCTTTATCCTGTCGCTTGACGATCAGTTATCTAACGGGAGTGCAGGCGATTGATATGCGGATGGTACTCATTAGCCCTGCCGATGTGCCGGGTCTTCAGCTTACCGGAAAAGCCGTCATCGATAAGAGTTGCTGGAAAGGAGCGGAATCACTCGGTTAACATTTGGAATTCACCAGGAGATACGCATGAACGGAACCCAATTCTGCAGCGTTGACGGCCAAAATCTCGCCTACCACCGGACAGGCAAAGGCGAGTCGTTACTACTCGTTCATGGTATTACAACCTATTCCTTTATCTGGCGGAAAATTGTCCCGCGATTATCTGAAAACTTTGATGTTCTGTCCATCGACCTTCTGGGATGCGGTGACTCCGATAAACCCCAGGGTGCTGATCTTTCAATTGCAGCCCAGGCGAGACTTCTCACGAAGTTTTTAAAGTCTCTTTCAATACATAAAATTCACCTGATCTGCCATGATATTGGCGGCGGAATCGGGCAGTTAATGGCGATAGAAAATCCGGATATCCTTAAGGATTTGACCCTCATCAATACGGTGGGGTATGATTACTGGCCGGTACAACCCATCACGGCTTTGCGCGTTCCTTTCATAAGAATACTGGCAATGGCCTCTCTCGATCACGGAATGCTGGAGTTTATTCTCCGCCGGGGGCTCTATCATCCGGAACTTCTGGATGAGGAGCTGTTGAGATTATTTCAGCGTCCCCTGCAGGAGAAAGCCGGTCGTCAGGGTTTCCTACAACTGGCAAAATGTATCGATAACCGACAATTAACCGACAGAGTTGGGGAAATTCGTAAAATAGCACTCCCTACCCTTATCATCAGGGGCGTTGCAGATGTGTATCTGAGTGCTAAAATCTCGGAAAAACTACACCAGGATATTACGGGCTCCAGATTGGTAAATATTCCGACTGGGGGTCATTTTATACAGGAAGATGAACCGGTCCGGCTTTCCCGGCTTATTAGTGAATTTATTGAGGCAAATTCCATTGACTGATCATTCCGACAGAGACCGTATCAAGAAACTCGAACGGGAGCTTAAAACGCTCCGGGAAGAAAATGAGCACCTCGTTGACAGGGCCGAGAATATCTTTCTGCTGGGGAATATATCGGACCGTATTAATGAAGCTAAAACCATGGAAGCTGCAATAGCCGTCGTGATGGAGGATATTGTGACCCTGAAAGATATGGAATGCTGTGCCTGTCTTCTTATTGAAAAGGATAAAGTTTTTTCAGGTGGTTGTTTCCCTGATTCCAAAGAGCGTAAAAATAGCGTAGAATTCCTGAAATTGACCGCAGAACTCGACGAATTTATTAGCCTGGGTAAGGGGTTTATCGATTTGACGGCCACAGCCAAATTACCGTCGTATTTAGCTTTTTATAAATTCAACCGACAGCCATCTGCGGTCAATTTTATTCCACTGGGGTCAGCTGGCGGGCAAAGCATGGCGCTGCTCACCGTTGATTCTTCACCCGGTGGCGTGGAACTGAAAAAAATAATACCCCTTTTGGAACGTATCGGTCAGAGTCTGGTCACACGGCTGGAAAATTTAAGACTACTCAAGGATATCCGTACCCTGAATCAAACACTCGAAAAAAAGGTCAGAAAAAGGACTCAGTCGCTGAGGGAAAGTGAGGAAAAATTCCGTGCTGCATTTTCCGGGACATCCGATATCCTGGTGATATCAAAACTCGCTACCCACGAAGTCCTCCAGATCAACGATGCCTTTACAAGATTCACGGGATATTCAGAAAGGGATGTGAAGGGGAAAACCATTAACGAATTGGGCATCTGGGTAGATCAGCAGGCTCGCCGTACTTTACTCGATCGAATAAAAGCAGGGAAAACCGTTGAGAATCTTAAGGCACAGTTCAAAATAAAATCAGGTGAGATCCGAACCGGTCTGCTGTCCGTGTCTCTGGTGAATATCAAAGGTGAACAGCATCTGGTCACCAGTTTGAAAGACATCACACTGCTTGAGGAGTACGAGTCGGTCCTCAACGAGCGTCAGAAACTGTATGAGCAACTGGTTGAGACTTCAAGTGACAGCATCTTCATTGTGCAGGATGATTGCATACAGTTTTGCAACGAAATGCTGTTGAAGACCAGCGGTTACACAAGGGAAGAACTGCTGGGCAAGCCTATTATCAACCATATCGAGCCATCAGAACTTCCCAAAGTGAAGCAGTATTATAAAAAAAGACTGGCAGGGGAGACTGTCCCGCAAAAGTTCTTATCCAGAGCCGTTACAAAGTCCGGTGAAATTTTGGAT
>JAADGM010000129.1 GCA_013152375.1 FCB group bacterium
TTCTACAGGGCGGATTGATCCCCGGCTGTACGGACAACGCAGCCTATAATTACAATCCGGCCGCCGGATTTGATGACGGCAGTTGCTACGGTATGGCCGGGGACCTGGATCTTGACGGAAGTGTCAATGTGAATGACATCGTGCTGGCAGTGGGCATTATTATAGGTCAGGTCACGGGAACAGACTATCAGCTCTGGGCCGGGGATTATAACGGCGACGGGGAATTGAATGTGATTGACATTGTTGCCATCGTGGACCTGATCATCAATGGGAGGTGAGATTCACTAAGCATCGTATGTGGAGGGGATTTACATTACAGGATACGCATAGGGCTGAAAAACTTTATCAGCTGGATTCTCCACCCTGCTCATTGAATGAGTCTCCTCTCACAGCTCGCACAGGGACTGCTCACCTTTGGAAGGCAAACAAGAACACAGGATAAATTCTACGGGATAGGCTAACTGTTGCCCAGAATAATACCGGCGATGAGAACTATATCCAGAATATCGACGTTGCCATCCTGGTTATAATCGGCTTCAACCGTAGGGGTCGTGCCCCCCAGTGCCATATCGACCATTTCAACGATATCCACAATGTTCAAGAGTCCGTCGCCATTGATATCAACCGGGACGGGGGTCAGAACGATATTGCCGAAAGACTGACTTCCCCCCCAGGTAGCCGTCATGATGAGATCGTAAGAAAACTGCGTTACTGGATTTAAAATCCGGACCACAATTGGATTTGCAGGCACAAATCCCGGGAAGAGACTCCCTCCTGAATTACAATTGCTGAAAGACCCAAAGGCAAACAGGGTTAAGGGACCCCCGTTCCAGACACCCGACCCCACAACAGTCTGCCCATAGATTGGTGTACAGCCTGGTCCACTCACTATGCCGTTGTAGTCTAATAGACCAATTTCACTGCCAATATCTATGGACCTGCCCCAACGTTGCAGAGCGCTGCCTGAAATAGTCACATAATTAAAAAGTCCTTCACCTGTAAGATTGTAATTATCGAGATACTCACCGTATTCTCCAATCATATCATCATAGAAATTCTCACCAGGTTCCCAGTTTTCATTGGGCTCGAAGCTCCAGTCGCTGTGGTTACAGCCCTCCTCGGGGTCCCAGGCACAATAGGGCAGTGATGAACAAACATCCATTGTGAGATCTTCACATCCCTGATCATCCGGAACAAATAATTCGCTGACGATCAGACTGTCGTTTTCATCCAGCAGGTTCACACTGACGAGGCTGGATACCGGCATTAAGAGTGCCGGCAGCATTTCGTCACCGTTTCCGTCCGACCGCATCACCCAAACAAATTCACCGTTGTTATCCGTTGTGAATGAATACTGCCAGAATCCATCTATCAGTACAGAGAATATCGTCAATGGTGCCAGATTACTGATATCAAATTCAAGGATATTGACGGAGGCCTCTGTTATGCGGATCTTTAATTTACCAAACATGTCATCGTCATTCTCGTCGTCAACAATTTCAAATTTTGCGTGTGCACGAAAGGTATAATAATCCTCTTCGCTGTTTCCATCCTCCAGGTAATGACAACCCTCCGAGTCATCCCATGCACATTCTGCTGTATCCTGGCATTCGGCCTCGTTCAGTTCTTCGCAATCTTCCGAATCCAAACTGCTGCCCAGCCCAGGACCCAATATAAAAAGCCCAATAATAGAATATGTCATCAGTGCGGCAAAACGATTCGTAATCATGAATAATTCTCTCCCTCTATAAACTACTTTTCATCCGTGCAGTCAGCTGCAATACTCCCGGGTAGCTGATGTTCAGTTTCTCGGCAAGTTTTTTCTTGTTATGGTCATAAGTCGCATAAAGATATGAAACGACCAGGGCTTCGAATTTCTGATTAATTTCCTTCCAGGGAAGATGGTGATATTTCGCGATGAACTGATCTACTTCTGCCGGAATGGGCTGATCCTGAAATCCGGCTGTCCTTTCTCTGACCGTATAAAAAGTCCGCTGGGCAAGCCCCAGTTTTTTAATTCCCTCGGTTTTTGAAGCAGAGTTCTGAAGAACTCTCCGAAAGAGACTGCTCTGGAAGATACCGCGGATCTCCCTGAAGGTTTTATTGACGGCAAATTCAAATTCCATTTTATTCCGTGGTAAAGATTCAGCCTGAGTCTGATGGGGGTGCCTGATCAGAAAGGGTACATAGGCCTGGATGGCACGTTTAATATCCCCCCTGCACTCAAAATTATGATCTATCAGTTCATTGGCGGCAAGATAAGCCTGATGGTAGTATTTCTCTGCCGAGTGCAGGTCTTTTTGTTTCTCGCTCAGCGTCCCCAGGTAATAACAAATACCCGGGATTAAAAATATCACACCATTTTTTACCGCAATATCCAATGATCTTTTGAAATAATCGATACTCAGATCCAACAGGGTCTTATGCAGATAGAGATAGGCAATATTGGCCAGGGCAAAACTACGTGTAAAATAACTGTCGGCAATACTTTCCGTCTGCAGAAGCGTCTGAATACTCCCTTCAAAATCCCCCTGATGGAATTTCCACATGCCAATATCATGGTAGATGGCTGCTTTGATATGGTTAAGCCCATGTTCTTCGACGATCTCGATTCCCCGTTGATAATAGGTCATGGCTTCATCAAACTGTCGATTGACCCGATAGGCATTCCCGATATTCTTATAATGATAGGCCAGTGTCCCGTAACTGTCAATCTCTTCAAAATACCGGGCTGAGTCTATCAGGTCGTAAATAACATTTTTCTTGTTGTCGCGAACCAAATGAACCAGACGATAGTATTTTGCCAGGTTCAGCAGATACTTTGACTTCGTCAGCATGGGGATATTATTCAGCACTAGAAGCGATTTATCATGATTATCGATGATAGCAAGGAATGCTACCATTTCAAGGAGGACGAAGGCCTGCGTATCCCGGTCACTGTCATCCAGCATGGAATAGGCTTGGCCCAGAATATCTGCTGCCCGGATAAAATCCCCTTCACCGACATAGCAGCGGGATAACCCGGTATAAACCGAAGCCAGCTTCGCCGGATCGTGTTCGTTTTTAAGCAGAAGTTCCAACTGTTCCCGGGTTTCGGGAACCGTGAGTCGGTTAAACTGGGAAAGATGCGCCGTAAATTCGACCCACCTCGTATTTTGCGTTGAAATGTCAACGCTTACCTGATCGCCAGGGCCGCTGGTCAAGGCTCTTTCCTCAGGTTTGAATATGGAAATTAAAGGGTCCACACCTGGTCTTCTCCTGTAATTTGAAGCATAATCTTGTGCATAAAAATACAACTATTACTCAAAATATTGCAGATGAATTTCATTTTCCTTTTATTCCCATCCAATAAATCGTCACCGTTTGTATTTGCTTCCTCATATTGCTCCCCTGCAGATTTAGTCCGTCTAGGTCCGGCAATGGCCGGACAACACCATACAAGACTACTCGGCTAATTCTCCCGGGGCTTGCCTTGGGGCCATTACCAATTTATTATAGGTAAGGATCCCGATAGCGGAGAACCATCGGGATCCTTTGACCTTTGCCTTTGGTGATGACACGTTTAAGGTATCGTCTGAAAAAGCTTTTTACGTTTATTTAACCAAAGTGACCCGTTGCATCAGCCTTTCACCCCCGGCATTCAGGACCACAAAATACATCCCTGATGTGAAATTGGATGCATCCCAGGTAACTTGATGCTGGCCACTGTTCATGGGACCGTCTTTCAATGTGGCAACCTTCTCACCGAGTACATTATACACACTCAGTGTAACCTGCGTCGGCTCAATCAGCGAGAACTGAAGGGAAGTTTGCGGGTTGAACGGATTCGGATAGGCGGATTGCAGCTCAACTTGAGCCGGGTGATTAACGCTTGCTTCCACAACTACACTTCTGGCATTCCAACCGACGACAATTCCGCCGTCAACAGACAGGTCACCTGTATAGCCAAATGCCAGCTGGTCCGTATATGAAGTACCCACATGGATCAATATGATCTTATCGGCAGATGTGTGCATCTCCCAGTCTGCCGGAAGTGTGGAACCGTCTAACTGGTACTCTCCTGATACGGATAACTGAACCCCTGCAATATTATCATTTCCGGTAATGATGACAGCATCGCCGCTCATTTCAAGGCTGCTGTCATTGAAGGTACTGTCGATCCTCCCCAAAGGTCCATACAGGACTATTTCGACCAGTAACACTACATCGACAACATCGAGACTGTCATCCAGGTTTAAGTCATATTGCACAAGCTGGTTAGGGGTTGGGTTCTGTATAGAAAGTACGGCGGAGATCAGCTCTACCACATCAACTACATCCACCATCCCATCACGGTTTACGTCACCGGGATCGAAAGCAGGCAATGTGATACAGCTACCCAGCGTAACGGTGAATTCCACACCTCCGGGAGCACTGACAATGGCGCTGCCGAGACAAACATCATTTAATGTATAACCTGCATAAGAAAGCAGCACCAAAGTACCGGTTCCTGCAGGTATAAAGGTTGCGGATGTAGAAAATCCCAGGATAATCCCACTTTGGGCGCCGACATTTAACTGAAATCCATTTGCTTCGGCCAATCCACCGGCTGCACCAGTAATTGAGAAACTGGAGTCGGCGACAATACTAAACTGAAAACCTGCAACCGGGTCACTATTTTCAATGGTGACCTCAACTGTCTGTGATAAGGTATCAACTGCCCCAAATCCCAGAAAAGCCGTCATTCCGCTGCCGCCACCGGCGACTTCGCAAAAACCATTCACACAAACTTCTCCTGCGAGACAGTCGGCATCGTAAACACAATCGGGAGCAGGTGAACTCTCACAGAAACCGTTCACGCAGGTCTCTCCGGCAAGACAGTCGGCGTCTGTTACACAATCAGGAGCAGGTGAACTCTCGCAGGAACCATTCACACAAGTCTCTCAGGTCTCTCCGGCAAGACAGTCGGCGTCTGTTACACAATCAGGAGCAGGTGAACTCTCGCAGGAACCATTCACACAAGTCTCTCCGGCAAGACAGTCAGCATCAGTGACACAATCAGGAGCCGGTGAACTCTCACAGGAACCATTCACGCAGGTCTCTCCGGCAAGACAGTCGGCGTCTGTTACACAATCAGGAGCAGGTGAACTCTCGCAGGAACCATTCACACAAGTCTCTC
>JAADGM010000086.1 GCA_013152375.1 FCB group bacterium
AGAGAGATAAAACTGAAGCAAGACAAATCCATATTCCCCATTCAATCTGCTGCTGACCAGGAACTATTCGACAGATTTCATCTGGCTTACCTCCGATTTTCAGGCGCCGGCGTTATTCTCAACTGTAATACCGCGCTGCTGACTTTACTCGGTTTACCATCGGAGTCAACTATCCTGGGTACTTCACTGGGAGATTCACTTTTTACCGAAGACTTTGCAGAAGAGCTTTCATTACATCTTTCTGCACGGGATTTCACATCAGAGATATTTGAAACTACCGTTAACTGCTCCAAAACCGGGCTGCGGTCTATCATTCTCACTGTAAGTAAGACAGAGTCTGAGTCCGGTATGAGAGTCTATGAAGCCCTGCTTCAGGATGTGACGCATCTGCGGATCAAACAAAAGATTCGGACACATGTCAAAACAATTGAGTCATCTGCAACCCTGGCCCGGCGGGCTTCTCACGAAATATCCAATAAGCTAACCGCCGTACTCGGGTATTCTGAATTAGCGCTTATAAAGATATCCCCGACTGAAAAAGCCTTCACTTATATTGAAACCGTGCGGAAGAGTGCCAAGAACACGTTGGAAACCGTCCATGAATTAAAAAAAGTATATGCTTTGCATGAATACTCCCCCATGGTCCTCGAACTACGGGAGATGTTGGACACGGAAGTAACGCGCCTTAGGGCAAGAGTTTCCAGCAAGATCAAAATTGAATTTTCAGGACCCAAAAGTACGAAATGTACAATTTTCAGTGATTCAAAAGCTGTAAAATATTCGTTTGATGAGATTATCGCCAATGCTCTGGACGCAATGCCGGACGGTGGAACTATCTCCGTTATCATTAAAAGTGAAATGCTTCACAGCAGTAACCGACTGCACCTGCTCCCGGGTAAATACATTATATTGCAGATCTCAAATTCTGGAGCTGCAATCCAGACCGATTTACGGGATCGGATTTTCGAACCCTTTTATTCCACTAAAGAATATTCTATTGTCGATGGCATCGGGTTGTCTCTCGTTGAGAGAACAATGCATCTTGCCGGAGGGCGCGTCGTCCTCACTGAAACTGCTGCCGGAGAAACATGCTTTTCATTATACTTCCCCCATTATCAAAAATCGAGAGGTTCAGTATCCTAAGATTATGGATTCACAGGCTGCTTATCCCCTGACTTTATTTTCTGAATTGCAGGCGGACTTATCGGCAGTTGCCAACGAGGAGAGAGCCCGGCAGCAACAATCCTATATGAAATCACTGATGCCCTATTGGGGAATCGCTTCTTCAGAACGAAAAAAAATAGCCCTAAAGGTCTTCAAAAAGTTTCCCCCTTCGGATAATGATATGTATCGGCGCATTGTACAAACTATCTTTGACCGGGCTCAGTACCGTGAAGAATGGTATTGTGCCGTGGATTTTGCCGTAAAATATAAAAAATACATATCGACTAAAAATGTTGATCTGTATCTCTATCTGATCAGGCAGGCTCAGTGGTGGGATGTCGTTGATGGTGTTGCAGTCTGGCTCGTGGGTGCTGCCTTGAAGGGCGAAACCGACTTGTCCCACTTCCTCAAAGACTGGATTCGGGATCAAAATCTCTGGATCCGAAGAACTGCTCTGCTGACCCAGCTGCAGTACAAACGAGACACTGATTTTGCACTCCTGCGCAAATTGATCCTGCAGGTTATGCACGAAAAGGAGTTCTTCATTCGCAAAGCCATCGGCTGGGTTCTGCGACAATATTCCTATACGGATGCTGAGGCAGTTATTCGCTTTGTTTCTGCACATGAAGATCAGCTGTCAAAACTGTCTGTAACGGAAGCTTTAAAGGCCTTAAAACGAAGAGGATACTTTGTATCAACCCCGTAATCATATCCGAATTATAATTCCGGTACTGATCCTGATCTTGTGCAGCGGTTGCAGCTATATGACCTCATACGGTAGAGCGGTACACCGTGCCCGCACTGCATTGAATGCCGGGGATTTCGATACGGCGGTCAGAGAATCTGTCAGGGCGCTTAGCCTCAAAAGTGATCTGGATGAGGGTCTTTCACTTCTCGAAGCTGCTTTCCCCGCAGCCGTTCGGCAGCATGAAGGAAGAATTGCGGTTATAAAAAACGGCGACGATGAATTCAAATGGGATGCAGTCGTTAAAGAATACGAACAATTGCAGAACCTGGTAAGCTTGCTGGATGGATTGAATAATTCCATCAAATTAAGAATATTGGATAAAGCAGAAATCGAAGACTATGCCTCATTGTTGCAATTCTCTCTGGAAAAATCTGCAGACGCACATTATCAGGCGGGTGTTAGACTTTCCCGGGAGACGAAAAAGAAAAACTACAGAAGTGCCGCAGTTCAGTTTAAAATTGCCAACAGAATTTTACCCGGCTTCAAGGATGCAGCCGAACTTTACACCCAATATCGTCGGAAAGGAATGCTGGTAGTTGCCCTTCTGCCCTTCGAAAATAAAAGCGGGAAAACCCGATTTGGTGATATTGGAGAAACTGTCACTACAGGACTTATCGCAGCCATGATCGGTGACAGCAGTCTTAATGAATTTGTCCAGATCGTTCGTCATGATAAGCTGGAGCTCGTTATCAATGAACAGCAGTTGTCAGAATCGGGGATGGCCGGCCCTGCATCGGTTGAGTTGGGGAATATACTCGAAGCACAGCAGATCATCAGCGGTGCGA
This sequence comes from FCB group bacterium, assembly GCA_013152375.1. Taxonomy (GTDB): domain Bacteria; phylum Fidelibacterota; class Marinisomatia; order SCGC-AAA003-L08; family JACNLC01; genus JAADGM01. The sequence goes on from JAADGM010000086.1 coordinate 2,698, forward strand.
TCACGCAAATCATCATCTCTCCGCCAAAACACCACAAAACGAATAAACGGCTTAAAAGATCAGTCGTAGTGGACAGAGTCTCCTATACCGGAGAGGATGGGAAAAAACATATGCGGAAAATATACGGAGATGTCCACGCCCGGGCTGTGCTGCATGAGGTGACCGCAGGAGCCACAGTAATGGCAAATTACAGCCTGATAGATGTCGAAACCGGTCAGGTACTTTTTACGAAGAATATTGAAGGCAATTGGCAGTTTTCCGATACCTGGGCCACCTTCAGCGGTGATGTACGGGCTCTGAATTCAGAAATTACCGCTTTGAGCCGGAAAAAACAACTTCCTATCCCATCTAACGAGGAACTGGTTGCCTCAGCTACTTCCAACCTTGAGGAGCAGCTTTGGCGATCTATCAAAGCCGCACTCAGGACCCTACAGTGATTCCGGGACCTGCGGACGAGACTTCTCAAAATGTGACGGAGAATCCAAAACCTATGGCCGCATAAAAATATTCCTGTTTATAGACATCACCGTCACCCCAGAGCCATCCTACTTCATAATAAAGCATGGCAGATTGCTTCCGCAGCGTCAGTCCTTTATAATCCCAATATGGCATTCTGCTCAATCCATCAAGATCGCGGGTGTACATATTGGTTCGGCCGAAAACAAAATTTATACTGGCCTTGTGGGTTCCCACACCGAGCTGCAGTTGATTGCCTGAAATACCACCACCAGGGTCGTCAACTATTTGGGAAAGATCCACTTTTCCGCTGATTTCGTTGGCGAATCCGGCCGAATATTCAATCTGGAAAAATTCATACTGTAATTTAATATTATAATTCACGATGGCAGGGTAGCCGATGGATACTCCGGCACCCAATTTAAATTCGGGCGGATTTCCTGATCCACGAGAGTTGGGCGATGCGTCCGACAGCTCCTTCAGAGAGTAGGTGAAAGTATTTTGACCCGCTTCATCCACCACGATCACTTCATCAATTTCCTCATAATCTCTCGAGGTGATCCGGATATCATATGTACCGGGACTCAACTCAACCACTTTACCGTCTTCTTTAATTCTTCCGATATATTTACCTGAGAGGTACAACTTGCTCCGGGCTGATACGGGAATTGTACGAATTGTAATCGGAAATACAGCGGCGTGCAATTTTACCAGTTTATAATTGACAGCTTCCCACAGATTGAGCCTTCCCGAATAATCCTGATAACCCTCTTTTCTGATCCGTAACGCATGGCCACCAAAGGGAATGGAAAGTCGCAGAGGTGTTACTCCCTGAAAGATCTCATCGAGCCACACTTCCGCCCCGTCCGGGATCGAATTCAAATCTAACTCTCCGGTTTTAACCGGCAACTCAAAAGTACGCTTGAGGGTATCTCCTACGCCAATTTGTAGTTGATGGATGATATCTTCGTAACCATGAGCGAAGACCCGTAACTGATGAAAACCCGCCGGCAGCGGCAGATTTTCCAAAGGCATTTGGTATGCAGTAGTATCGGCGTCTATCGTCAGGGCGGCGCCTTCCGTTGAGCTATTTACCGTCAGATAGGCGATGCGGGTCGAATCGGTTATTCCTCTGAAGCCCGGGAGTGCCACATTCCCAAGGGATATGCCGGTTAATTGTTCGACAATGCGCTGGGTGCCTGTAAAATAAAGATCCGTAATTCCGCCAACCGTCGAGTATTCAGCTACGGCGACAATTTCCCCGGTATTTACATTGAATTCCGTGGCAGAAATAATCAGCACTTCCCCCATTTCACTGACGGCACCGCCAACCATCAGGCCTGCTCCCAGCAGTTGACCGATTTCAACGGCACATTGGGCATCTACACACCCCGACACAGACTGAAACCGCTGTTCCCGAAGGATCTCGTCCCGTTGGGATATGGTGATGACATTGAAAAGTTGTGTCTGCACTAGCAAATATTCAATACGGTCCGTGATGGTCCTGATCTGATCGGAAGTAATGGAGGATGCCCTATCATCCGGATCGAGAACGGATATTCTCATTTTCTCCTGCCCTGTTAGCAGGAAAAACAACAGAAAAAAATAAATCCCATTTCGGTAGAATCGTCTCATTCACTGACCCTTAGAGGCTGCCGATCACTTATGGCTCAAGGCAGTACCGACCTTAGGCATAATTTCTTCATAAATTTTTACGGATAATTTCTTCAATGCATCCTTACCGGCATCTTCAAAAGAATTATAGCTGACACCGGCAATATTATTGACGGACCTCTGGATAAGTTCCCGTTCACCGGATGCTTCCAGAATACTCAAAGTACAGTCTGCTGATGCCTGATACACCAGCTGCCCGTAAAATTCGGCCGGTTTTGAATTTCGACGACTAGTGGAAACACTTGTTTTCACAATGATGTCCGCCTTTTTCCTGTCAGCGAAAGCGGCCTTAAAATTTTCTCTAAAATATTTTTTTATCACGGGTTCGACGTATGGGTGTTCATTGTCATTTCCAAGGTTTTGCTCAGCGCTGTTAAAATGGACCCTCAAACCCCTTACTGATACGGGGATATCCGTCTTCGCAACTGCCGGGATGGTGACCCGGCCTAATATTGAAGGAATCAATTTTTCAATGTTAACGGTAACTTGAAAGATCGTCTCTCCCACTTCGGTAATAGTATCCGGATAAAACTGCCCTCTGCCGTCGCTCATGCTGGTAAAAAGATATTCTGCGGATGTGTTTTCTGCAATTGCCCGTAATGGAATTCCTCCCAGTGGGTTACCTGTTTTGCTGTCATAACAGTGGACACCGATACCATTCTCCAGAGGTAAACCCGAAATCCCGGTTAATGTGTCAGACAGGGGTTCTACGCTGATTCGGTTAAAAGCCTCGAGTATCCGTGAGTTTATATACGAATAAAGATTGACCTGCTTTCCGCCATCCCTGGGGTATGTCACCTTGAGATCCTCGTCCAGATAATCAACGATCTGCTTCAGCGCATCAGTGAGATACACAAATGTATTGGCTGAGAGCTCATTTCCGGTCATATCCAGAAGATCCGTTGCCTTATTGACTGCCGCCTGACGTTTAAGAGCAACAGACTGATAATATTTTTCCTTAGACAATCTTGCCTGAACATAGTAGAGCGAATTGATATGCTCGTTTCTGAGAATCTCAATTTCCGGCAAAGATGCCGTCAGCCTTGAATGAATAATGGATTGTGTATATTCGGAAGGGTCGTAATTTAATTCGGTGATGATGCGTGTAAAAGAGGATGAAATCTGAACAGATATCTGAGCGGCAATCTCATTGTAGGCGGCCTCCCGGGCACTCTGACGCGATTCACCTGTGCCGACTCCATACCAGTAACGGGAATTACTGACACTCTGCGCGATCCAGTCCGGCGATGTTTCAGGCGCGTGAGTGCAAAAGGATAAAAAAAGTAATGTACTGATAATTAATAGCTGTCGCATGAATAATCGAAGTATTTTCCTTCCCTGATGCGAACAAATTTAAGAAACCCGCCTCGAGTATTCTCAGTAAAATATCATCCTTGTGCCGGTCCCTTTGAATGGTTTCAACCAGGAGCACCCCCGGCGTTTGTCTATGCCGGAAAGGCTACTTTTTAGGAGGGCTGACCTCTCTTTTAACTTTCTTGCCCAATTCCTCCGCCAGGTTCTGCATGAATCCGTAATAGAAGGGCTGCCCTTTCAGCAGAGCCCCTGGATATGACTTTACAATCTGGCCCTCTCTGTCAATCAGAAAGGTTGTCGGGACGGCATTGATGCCGCCGTATTGCATGGTGATTTTCCCCAGATCATTTGGTGAGCCGTAGAGGATGGGGTAATCAATCTGAAAAGAGTTCATAAAATTTTTCAGGGCTTTTTTCTGATCAGAAACAGAGATACCGAGGATGACCAGCCCGTCTTTCTTATATTTATTGTACAAATCATTAAAATCAGGAATCTCCATTCTGCAGGGATAGCACCAGGTCGCCCAGAAATTTACGAGTACGACTTTACCCTTCAATGCACTCAGGGTTACAACCGAGTCAGTCGAAACATCCCGGAGTGCAAAATCAGGCGCCAGATTTATGTCTTTGGTCAGGGCAGCTATTTTTTTCTTCTGGGCATCGGAAATTTTATTTTGACCGTTTAATAGAAACAGCCCGAAAATTCCAAAAATAACTGCCGTTACAACAAAATAGGATCTTTTCATAGTGTACCTCTCGTAGCGTTAATTCAGCTTGCCTTTTTCAAGGAAACTGATAAAATGGTTTACATCCCGATCTAAGCCCGGGAGTGTTGCGATGGTCTCACCCGTTTGGGATAAAACCGCATAAAACGGGAGGGCTACCGTATTATATCGATCAGACTGGATCAGTTGATTTTTCCGAGCATCGTCTCCCAAATCCGTATAAAGTTTTACCAGTATGAAATTGTGGAGTAAGGCTTTCACCCTGCTGTCTGATAAAATATTACTATCCATCCACTTACAATTTGTGCAGGTATAGCCGGAGAATTCCAGGAAAACCGGTCGGTTTTCCTTTTGAGCCGTTTCGAGAGCCAGGTCCAGGTCGCTATACCAGTTTTCAACAATTTGCGCATTCCCCGCTCCGGAAGAAGATGGATTAGCAGCCGCTTCAGCCGGCGGCAGGTAAGTGTTGATCGTACCGCTTAAAGGTCCGCCAAAGAGACCCGCCGCCAGGTAAAATCCAAATGACAATACTATAATTGCAAGGATAAACCGCGGAACTCCAACCGCTTCCAGTTTGGAATCATGGGGCAATGTAATTTTACCGAGCAGATATAAAGCCAGCAGGATTGCCAAGGCTACCCACACAGCAAGGACGAGTTGTCTGTCAAAGAAACCCCAGCCCCACACCATGCTGACATTGCCCAAAAACTTCATGGCCGCCGCTGCAATTACAAACCCCATTACAACCTTAACGGAATTTAACCAACCTCCGCTCTTGGGAAGTTTTGAGAGGTACTGGGGAAACAGCGCCAGAAAGAAAAACGGCAGTGCAAATGCAGAACTAAAAGCGATCATACCGATCAGAGGCCAGAAAAATGCTCCCCTGCTGGCAGCCACCAGCAGCAACCCCACGAATTGGACGGTGCAGGTAAAGGAGGTCAGGGTAAAGGTGAAGGCCATGAACAGGACCCCCAGCATGCCGCCTTTCTGCTCTTTGTTCAGACTGTATTGCCTTAACGAAGAGGGCAGCTGCAACTCAAACATGCCAAATAAACTCAGGGTAAAGACGATAAATAATGATGCGATAAACAAATTGACCCATGGATTCGATGCGATCATATTAGCCCCGGAAGCTCCGAGGGTAACTGATAAAAGCATACCGACAGCCGAATAAATGATGACGATCCCCAGTGCATAAACTGCCGCTGATTTTACGGGCTTACTGCCCTCCTTCTCACCCTGTTGGGTGAAAAATGAAATCGTGATGGGAATCATCGGGAACACGCAGGGGGTCAGCAGTACCAGCAGACCCATGGTAAACGCCAGCAGTAAAAAACTCCACAACCCCTGATGAATCGCCTCATCAAATTCGCTTTCAGATTTGTTGCCACCCTCATCAGCTTTATCAGGATTGCCTGCCGTGGGGTAAACCGTTTCAACTGCCGAAATGTATTGTTCACGAGCCGGTCCGTCTTCTACTTTAAGACTGAGAGTATAATCGTCCCACTGCGGGATGCACCTCGTTGCATCACAGGCCAGATAGGTGAGAGTTCCCGTTAACTCATGTAGCCCGGTTTTAACATCATCAGCCACGATCAATTGCTGTGTGATTTTGAAGCGACCCTCATGAATTCCAATCGTCTGATTAAAATTCTCGTCAAATTTTAACTCGGGGTCAGGCTCCTGCAGGATACCGATGGTCTTAAAAAACAAAGTGTCTGACCAGTCGAAGGAGGTGGGGCTGAGGCTCAGTTCCGGATGGACTGAATATACATGAAATCCTCTGTTAATCTTGACATCCAGGGTCAGGGTTACTGTTTCACCCCGGTGTACCGTTTCTCTGTCGAATTTTCCGGAGAATTGCAGGTATTTTGATTGCCCGAACAGGGTTATCGTCAGAAACAGGACTGTTAGCCCTAACCTGATCAATTTCTTCATTTTCGCATTCCTTTCACACAATTTTGCAACATCTGCCTATTATCTCCTCAATATTCTCTTGATCAACGGTTCTTTGAATGTTAGTTTAGACTCAATATTTTCCAATTGGTTACAGACTGCTTTTCGCCCGTTCTCAACCAATGTATCGACCTGTCCGAATTCCGACCAGTTAATATTGAGTGTCTCCGGCAGGATGACCACGTCGGCAGCTTCACAGGTAAGTCCCGAAAGTTTCAGGGTAGAAACCTGTTCGGCCCGGCTGAGAACCTGTAGGATATTCGGATTTTTCAGTTTTCGGAAATTCCTCAGGTTGACATCAACGGCGATGGTCACATCGGGTCCCATACTTTGCAGCAGTTTCAGGGGTATTGGCTGTGAAGCCCCACCGTCCGTCAGAAGATACTTACCGCTCACCAAAGGTTGAATGAATCCTGTCACAGCCGATGTGGCAGTGAGAGCCTCCACAAGATCACCCGCATCAAAGACCACATCTCTCCCCGTATTCAGGTCAAGCGCCGAGCATTTGAACGGGATCCGTAATTGATCAAACGTCTTTACCGGGAGCATATATTCTATTACACTCTGCAGCCGCTCAATTCTCAGCAGCCCCAGCCGATCATTTGCAATAGAGAACATGACATGCTGTTTGACATAGTTTGTGGCTGTCTGAAAGATCGAAGGGTTTGACTGTCCTGAAATTCTCAGGCTGTCAAGACCGACTTTTTTATATTCGTCACTGTCGATGAAGGATTTTATCCTCTCGGCAATCCAGACCGGGTCGAGGGTGGCTGCATACATGGCCCCGATTACAGCGCCGATGGAAGTTCCGGTGATCATGTCAGGAGCAAGCTGTCGGTCTTTTAGTTCCGCCAGTATCCCGATGTGCGTCAACCCCCGGGCGCCACCACCTCCCAGGGCGATGCCAAGTATTTTATTTCTTTCCGGCATCCTTCGATGCTTCAGGGGTGATCACTCTTACTTTCAGGATGCGAACCGGTTCCAGCGGATTATCCCGCTTATCTTTGGGAACATTGACAATAGCATCAATCACATCTTTATTCTCGATCACTTCACCAAACACTGTGTATTTCCCGTCAAGATGCGCAGCACGGTCGGCGCAAATGAAAAACTGGCTGCCTGCAGAATTCGGGTCATTTGAGCGCGCCATGGACAAGATCCCCTTAACATGACGTTTTTTATTAAATTCTGCCGGTACCGTCCAACCGGGTCCTCCGGTTCCGTCGTTTGCCCTGTTTGCATCCCGGGACAAGATATCACCCCCCTGGATCATAAAACCGGGAATAACGCGGTGAAAGAGAGTCCCGTCATAAAATCCGCTGTTGGCCAGCCGCTTGAAGTTCTCACAATGCTTGGGAGCAACATCCGGGAAGAACCTTATTTTCATAGTTCCTTTGGTAGTTTCCATGACAGCAATGTCATTTTCCGTGACCGGTTCGACAGGATAATTTTTTGCACGTTCTTTAATTTGCTGAATCTGCTCAGCGGTAATTGGTTTGGTTAGATCCACTTTCTGGCTGCCTTTCATTGTTTTTGCCTTGGTTGTGATCGTTTTCTGGGGGTCTGTTTTCCTGACGGCTTTTCCCGTTTGTGCTGTAAAGACTCCGGTGAAAACGACGAGTATTACTACGTATAATGCTGTTCTCATTTATTTTCCTCCATTATTTTCAAGTACATTGATGCTTTTCAAATCAAGCGGACAGACTAAGTTTCCATGTTTTTCTGAAATCGGGAAAACTGTCGGCTATTTGCCACTTCTGCCTCGGGACGTCATCGGCACCCCTTCCGCACAGAGCGGGCAATTTTCCGGTTCCCAGCTCAATGATGGAATTTTCAGCAATGGTTTGGAATTTACACCAAAGTCAATGGGGTCAGCATTCCGATCCACCAGATAAGAAACCCCGGCGATACCGGCATCGTGCTTTTTCACCACCTCGATGAGTTCGAATACGGAACCGCCTGTGGTAACGATATCTTCAACGATCAGCACCCTGCTGCCTTTGGGAATTCCAAACCCCCGGCGCAGCGTCATCTCCCCCCCTACTCTTTCTGTAAAAATATGATTAACCTTAAGAAACCGACCGACGCCGCCCGCCAGCAGGATACCGCCAATGGCAGCACCGAGGATCAGGTCAACGTGATCACTCGAATACTGTTCAGCAAGAGCTTTGCAGACGCTTTCCAACGCCAAGGGATTTTCAAGTATTCTGAACTTTTCGATATAGCGGTCACTGTGACGCCCGGAAGTCAACAGAAAATGGCCCTTTAAAAGAGCGCCGGATGTTTCCAATAACTGTTTCAGGTCATTTTCGTTCATAGAAATGACCTGATTCGTGCCGTGTATTCAAGGGCGGCCGTTCTCACTGCTTCAATACTGCCGTCACCCGCATAAAGGATTCCACGGGATACATTTACGATGCCGGTCCCGGTAGTATTCCCGATTTTGACGGACGTCTCCAGATCGCCGCCCTGGGCACCGATCCCCGGGATCAGCCAGGCGAGCCCTGGCGTTACATCGCGGAGCATCTGCATTTGCCGCGGTTTCGTGGCGCCGACGACTAAGCCCACATTCTGCTGAAGATTCAAAGAGTGGGCCAGTCCGGCTACTTTCACGAATAGAGGAGTATCATCACATTTTCTAAGCTGAAGGTCTTCAGCGCCCGGATTCGAGGTCAATCCGAGAACGAATGCCCCGTGAGCTGCATCTGCGATGAAAGGCAGAATGGCATCCTTCCCCATATACGGTGAAACTGTCAGAGCGTCTGCGCCAAGAGCATGGAAAACCGCTTTGGCGTACTGTCTGCCGGTATTGCCAATATCTCCGCGCTTGCCATCGGCAATGATGATGGCCCGGTCTCCGATGAACCGGATAAGACGTTCCATAAGGGCATAACCCGCGGAGCCATGCCGCTCATAAAAGGCCATATTCAGTTTATAGACGGGAGTGAAATCAATGGTTGCCTCTACCACCTCCCTGCCAAACTTCTCCAACCCTTCAATTGAATCGGCGTAAGGGGATATCATGTGATCAGGGTCAAGATCGAGTCCGATACAGAGCCGATTATTTTTTCCCTGACATTGGTGTTTCAGTCTTGCATTAAAAGCATCCGGCATGGCGTCAAATTTAGGTTTCCAACCCCATTTATTCTTATTGAAAAACACAGCAGTTTGTAACGGCACCTACCTGCTGAAATTCAACGGATTATCCAAGTATCCGTAAAAAACTTCGCTGTATAAAGTTGATTGTCAATTGCTCTCAAGGGGGAAATCCCGTTACATTTATTGTCCGGATTCCCGTTGGATCAGGATAAATTAAGGGAACGTCCGGCAAGTTTAAATCTCTGATTTCCGGAGAAAATCTGCCTGATCGAAAACGGGCGGCCGCCTGCGGCGGTTCGGATATGAAGGCGGTACAGGATACGGTGTTAAAATTCTCATTTGGTAATGGTCAAAGGAGCGCGGCTCTATGAAACACATTTTTAAAAATAAATCTATATCTCTGCTTTTGGTTTTTTTCATCACTTTGCAATGCTCATCCTCTTCAAATTCGACCGTTGAGTTAAAATCATTTCCGCTGGATCGTCTGGAGGGTATTCTGGCAAAAATTCCCATGTCCATTGACCCAAAATTCACAACCGACGGAAATGGGTCATTAAAAATAACCACCCGTGACTCTGTTGATGTTCCGCTTTTTGTAGTGGGAGATATCGATATTGAAAAAGCAAAACTGCTGTATCGCGCAAAGATCAGAACCGAAAATGAAGTCGGGAAGGTCTATCTTGAAATGTGGTGTCATTTCCCGGATCTGGGGTATTTCTATTCCCGTAATCTCACCACATCACTCACCACCACGACAAACTGGACCACAATGGAAACACCCTTTTACCTGAAAAAAGGAGAAAATCCTGATGAGATCAGGCTGAATCTCGTCATTACAGGAGCAGGCACAGTCTGGATTGACGAGCTTCAGTTGTTAAAGGCCCCGCTGAAGTAGTCCGGAGCCTGCATTCTCAATCTGGAAATGATTTTCAAATGAACTGCCGCGCCGCAAGTGGCGGGTAATTAACCAAATTGTATAGTTCGGCAATTGCAGGACTTAAACGGATTAAAGAAGGAGTTAAAGTGCGTATTCCTCTGTTTCATGTGGATGCCTTCACTTCGAAGATTTTCCGTGGCAACCCGGCTGCTGTCTGTCCGCTTGATGCCTGGTTGACCACTGAACAGATGCAGCAAATCGCCGCTGAGAATAATCTCTCGGAAACTGCTTTTTTTGTGGAAAACGGCAGCAGTTATGAACTTCGTTGGTTTACACCGAAAATAGAGGTTGATCTTTGCGGACATGCTACGCTCGCCAGTGCGCATATTCTTTTTACAGAACTCGGATATACTAAAAAAGTGATCCATTTCAAGACCGCCGGCGGGGATCTAAAGGTCAGTCGCAGCAATGAACTTCTCACGCTGGACTTCCCTGCCACACCGCCTGAAAAGTTTGAAACACCCCTCAGGCTGGTACATGCCCTGGGTGCGGAACCGGAAGCCGTTTACAGATCCCGCGATATAATGGCCGTCTTTGAAACCCAGTCCATCGTAAAAAATATCCGACCGGATTTTGCATACCTGAAAGACCTGGACTGTTTGGGCGTGATCATCACGGCCCCTGGAACCGTTGTTGATTTCGTCTCCCGTTTTTTTGCGCCTGCTGCCGGTGTTGATGAGGATCCCGTAACGGGGTCGGCACACACAACTTTAATCCCCTATTGGGCGGATCGCCTGAAAAAAGATAAACTGCTGGCCTACCAGATTTCTGACAGAGGTGGTGAATTATTGTGTGTAAATTCAATCGGCCGGGTTTACATTACCGGCAGAGCTTTTACCTATTTCAAAGGAGAAATCAACCCGAAGGGATTAATATGAACAGTAGTCTTTTCAGTGTTAAGAGCTTGTTGGTCATTCTCGTTCTGGGTGCATTGGCAGCTTGCCATAATGGGAAAGAAAGCCAAAAAGGTCAGGGAGGAAAAATGATGAAGATCAGCAGTCCGGCTTTCCAGAATAACGGAAAAATCCCACCGGTTTATACCTGCGATGATGCAGACTATTCCCCGCCGCTGCAATGGTCGGGCATACCTGAAAACACCCAATCGCTGGCACTCATTGCGGACGACCCCGATGCTCCCATGGGCACCTGGGTCCACTGGGTAATTTACAATATTCCCGCTGAGAGTAACGGACTCTCCGAAAATTTCAGCCGCGAGCCCGAACTGCCGAACGGTACCCTGCAGGGTAAAAGCGATTTCGGCAAGATCGGTTACGGCGGACCCTGTCCTCCTGGCGGAACCCATCGTTATTTTTTTAAACTATATGCGCTGGACATCCTCATTCCCCCAACTCCCGGGCTGACCAAAAGAACCCTGCTGGATGCCATGGAAGGACATATTCTTGATCAGGCAGTGTTAATGGGAACCTATCGCAGAGAATAGCACTTAGGTTTTCGCTCCGCAGATGGCAAAAAAGAAAAAAATCAGCCCGAATCAAAGCCGTGGTGAACTGAAAGACCCCGGAAGCCGAAGCGTTAAGATCGTAGCCATATCCGCCCTTATCGTAACAGCACTTTTATATACCGGAATTGTCATCTTATTTTTCTTCACTCAGGAAAGATATGTGTTTTCACCGCAGACAAAACTCACACGGTACCCCGATCTGCTGGGGTTGAAATATGAGGATGTCGAACTGAAAACAGATGATCATGTCACGCTGAACGGCTGGTACCTGCCAAACGAAAACTCCAACCGCGTCATCCTGTACTGTCATGGAAATGCCGGAAATATTTCTGATCGGCTGGATCATCTCAAACTGTTCCATGACCTTGGATTTAATATCTTTATTTTTGACTACCGGGGGTTTGGGAAAAGTACGGGTAGGATCACCGAGCGGGGAACTTACTACGATGCGGCCATGGCCTGGCAGTACCTTAGACTCGTCCGGAACTTCAAATCGGAAAATATCATTATTTATGGTCGCAGTCTGGGCGCTTCAGTTGCAGCCTGGCTGGCGGCACAGCAAAACCCATCAGCCCTGATCATTGAGTCGGCTTTTATCTCCATTCAGGCGCTGGGTACTAAATTGTATCCCTTTTTACCGGTCAGCCTGCTCACCCGCTACAGCTATGATACCCGGGAATATCTCAAAAGAGTCAACTGCCCTGTACTGGTCATCCACAGCGACGAAGATGAGATCATACCCTTTACACACGGCAAGGACCTCTTTAAAAATATCTCCGGAAAGAAAATGTTTTTAAAAATATCCGGCTCACATAATTCAGGATATAAAACTTATGAGGGACTCTACGTGAAGGGGATTCAAAATTTCTTCAACCGATTCTTCCCCTCTGTTCAGGTTATCGATGATACATTATAATAAAAGGTGTACGCAATGAAAGGTATAAGCTATAGCCGGTACGGTTCGGCTGATGTGCTGGAATACTCCAACCTCCAAAAACCGGTGATTAAACCTAATGAAGTGCTGGTGAAAGTCCATGCTTCTTCGGTCAATCCCATTGACTGGAAGATCAGAAAGGGTGACCTGAAATTAGTTACCGGCCGGAAATTCCCCCGCCTTACCGGCGCAGATTTCGCAGGAACTGTCAGTGAAACCGGTTCGAAAGTTTCGGCTTTCAAATCCGGTGATGAAATCTATGGTATGGTTCCCGCTGTAAAGGGTGGTGCCTGTGCCGAATATCTGGCAGTCTCTGTGGGTGGATTTTACCACAAACCCGCTAACATTTCCTTTGAAGCAGCTGCTGCCATCCCACTGGCGGCAACCACCGCGCTTCAGGCTTTACGTGACAAGGGGAAATTAAGCCGGGGCCAGCATATTCTAATAAATGGCGCAGCAGGCGGGGTTGGCAGCTTTGCGGTACAGATCGCTAAAGCTTACGGAGCAAGAGTTAAGGGTGTCTGCAGTACAAAAAACCTGACGTACGTTAAAGAACTGGGGGCCGACGATGTTATCGATTACACCAGTTCCAATCCCTGGGAAATTAATGGAAAATACGATATCATATTTGATGCCGTCGCCACCGGGACCTTCCGGAAGGCCCGACACCTGCTGACCCCAAAAGGCAGATATATTACGACGGTCCCCACTCCGGCCGGTTTCTTAACCGAACTGATCACGCGTACTTTGAATAGAAAAAGCCTCAGGAATTTGCTGGTAAAGGCCTCCGTCCCGGATCTCGAATATTTGAAGGAACTCTGTGAAACGGGTGGGCTGAAAGCAATGCACCACAAAACATTTCCCCTGCAGGCAATCCGTGAGGCGCATCTTGAGAGTGAAAGCGGGAGAGTCCGGGGAAAAATCGTGCTGAAAATAAGCTGATGCTTTCACTTGAGACTGACAGTAATCTGTGATCTAAAGCAGTAGTCAATTCCAACAGCAATCTGTTTGTCCGCCAGCCTGGGGAAGTTGTAATTTCAGCTGTGATTGGGAATATTATTTTCCGTGAATACCTGTAAATTAAACCAAAACTGACTGCCATAGTTATATAAGGAGCAAGCAGAATCCGTATTAATCCGAAAGCACCGAATTGCCCGTTTTGCAGCAGCTTGTTCCTGCTGATCGCATTATTTCTGCTCTCCTGTAACTCATCTTCTGCTGTAAAGGCCGATTTTCCGCCGCTCAATTTCAATGTTCAATCTGAGCTGCTGTCGGCACCGGTCACCATTGACAACCTGTTGAGTCTGCAGTTCCCGGCTGAATGCAATGAAATAACAGATGTACAACGCGATAATATTCAGACCGTTATTGAAACGGATTCTGCTGCATTTTTCCAGTTGAAATTGAAAACGATCATGAAATCACCTGACGGCATTTTTATTCTCATAAACCGGATCAGCGGTGCCACCGATCCATTCTTGAAGCTGGACGAGAATTTTGAAAATTTCCTGCAGGATAGTTTTAGAAGCGATCAGATTACCAGAGGTCAGTTTTCCGTCAATAATGTACAGGTCGTTCAGTATTTAATTACGACACCCGGAACTGTTGCCTTTAAGCTGTTTTGCAAAGTGCTGGATAATTATTACCAAATTGACTATTTTATTCCCAGAACCCTTTATGAAAAGAAATTGGAGAGCATTGAATCTTCAATCGGAACGATAAATACAAACCAAACTAAACGGAGGTAATATGAAAAAAGCAGGAATATTGTTAGTGATTCTGTTAGCTTTGTTCGTTGTCGGGTGCACGACGCATATCCACACAATCGGAAATGGCCCGCAGACAGGGGAAATGATTCAGGCACGCCAGTGGTACATTCTGTTCGGGCTTGTTCCGCTGAATGAAGTTGATACCCATGAAATGGCGGGTGATGCGGCCGATTACGAGATTAAAACTGAAACTTCCGCTATTGATATTCTCATCGGGATACCGGCCAGCTATGTTACTGTGAGTTCCCGAACGGTCACTGTTACCAAATAGCACACAAACTTCTGAAATGTGATAAACACAGTTTTGGAAGATTTGTTAAATAATAATTCAGGGGTAAATTCAGCTGCAGCAATTTACCCCTGTTTATTAATTGGTATTACCCCCCCGGCAAGCCCCGGTGGATCAACAAAATCGTCCCGGCCGGTGCAGTCCGGCAATTGCCAGACAAAGACGGATTAAATATGCAGCGGGCGGGAACCCATCATGAAAAGCTTATTGCCAGTATTCCAGGATATCTCGGGCATGTGTTTTAACTTTTACTTTGGGATAGACTTTCACGACGACCCCTGCTTCGTCAATGAGATATGTCGTCCGCGTGATACCCATGTATTCCCGGCCCATGAATTTCTTAAGCCCCCAGACGCCATAGGTTTCGAGCATGGTATGCTCCTCATCACAGAGAAGCGGAAACTGAAAGCCTTGCTTGTCATGAAATTTTTTCTGTTTTGCAGGCGGGTCTGCCGATACACCCAATATCTGTATGCCCCGTTCTTCAAATTTATGGAATTCATCACGGAATCCCTGTCCCTCCGTGATTCAACCGGGTGTATTGGCTTTTGGAAAAAACCACAGTACAACTTTTTTCCCGGCATAATCCTTTAATGAAATGCTGTCTCCGTTAGCATCAGGTAAGGTGAAGTCCGGAGCTTTTTTCCCTGCATCAATTAACATATTTGTCTCCTGTCTGATATTATCTGATATATTATCTGTCATAAATTTAGCGGAAAGATTCTCTGTGCTGAAAGTACAAATCAGAGAACAATCGAGAATTACAATGAAAGGTGTCACATGATAAAAATTTATACTACTTCGTGGTGTCCGCACTGCAACAATGCTAAAAGATTCCTGGACAGCAAAGGAATCTCCTATGAAGAAATTGATATCGAAGCCGAGCACATCAGCAGATCTCAGTTAGCGAAAATAACCGGGGGTGCCTCTGTCCCGCAAATTCAGATCAACGGCAAATCCATCGGTGGATATTCAGACCTGATCAAGTTGGACAGTTCCGGAAAGCTGGATGTCCTGCTGGAAGGGTAGGCTCAACTCTGATGACCGAAATTATTTCCCCAGAGATACAGGTCTATTGTGCCCGGCAGTCTGCAGAGCCCGGCGCGCTTCTTAAAGAGCTGTCCGATTATACCTTCAGTCATACAGATCATCCCCGTATGGTATCCGGCTCTGATGTAGGAAATTTTCTTCAGTTTGTCTGCCGACTTCTGAAAGCCGTGAAAGTATTGGATATCGGAACCTTTACCGGATACAGCGCCCTGACCCTGGCTGAAGCCCTTGAGGACAATGGCAAAGTTCACACTTTCGAAATGGATATAAATCACAAAAATATAGCCGAACGGTTCTTTGAAAGATCCGATCATAAAGAAAAAATCATCCTCCACTTCGGCCCTGCCCTGACCGCATTAAAAAAATTCGTAAAAGACACTTTTGATATGGCCTTTATCGACGCTGATAAGGAAAATTATTTTCACTATTATGAGCGCTGCCTTGAACTTGTCAAAATTGGCGGTGTGATTATCCTGGACAACATGCTGTGGAGCGGGACCGTGCTGGATCCTGTCACTCCCGAAGCCGTCGCCCTGCGGAAATTAGGGGACCATATCCGCGGGGATGAGCGGGTCACCAATTTCCTGCTGCCGGTGAGAGATGGACTAATGATCTGTCGGCGTGTGAAATAATGGAGGAATAAACGATGACGGATGTATCTGTCAGTTTAAAACAAAAACAAATTCTTATCTGTGTTTCCGGGTCCGTTGCGGCCTACAAGGCCTGTGAAGTCATCCGCCTGCTGCGGAAAGAAGGTGCCGGAGTGCAGGTTATGATGACTGAGGCAGCTCAAAAATTTGTGGGACCGGCCACATTTGCCGCACTTTCCGGTCGTGAAGTATTAACCGAACTTTTTCCGGTCTCTCCGAAAGCGGGACTGGAACACATAGAGCTGTCGCTGAAGGAAGATATCATAGTTGTAGTACCGGCAACGGCCAATATCATCTGTAAAGCGGCAGGGGGAGTTGCCGACGATCTGGTCAGTACAACATTATCAGTCTGTGAACAACCCACCTTATTCGTCCCGGCAATGAATTCGCGCATGTGGCAGAATCCAGCCACAATAGAGGCCGTCACAAAACTCCGATCAAGGGGGATAAAAGTCCTTGATCCTCAATACGGTTCCCTTGCGAGTCTGCATGAAGGTGAAGGCCGCCTGCCGGCACTCCAGGACATTATGAATGCGATCCGGGATCTTTTTAACATCTCACAGCCCCTGCGTGGAAAAAAAGTGATGGTTACGGCAGGCCCCACCCGCGAGGCTCTGGACCCGGTCCGTTATATCTCAAATCGTTCCAGTGGGAGGATGGGCTATGCTTTGGCTGAATGTGCTAGAGATCTGGGTGCCGCGGTGACTTTGATAACCGGTCCTACGACGCTGTCCGATTTGCCGGAAGTGGCGATGAAACCTGTTGTCAGTGCCCGTGAAATGTCTGAGACAGTGGCAGAAACGATTTCCGCTGCAGATCCGGATTTTATCTTCATGGCAGCTGCCGTTTCCGATTACACACTGGAAAATCCGCCCACAGGAAAAATTAAAAGAGGGGCAGGTAACCTGAATCTCTCTCTTGCCCCAACCCTGGATATTCTCAAGTCAATCAGGGGGATGACCGCGGCGACCATCGTCGCCTTCGCCCTTGAGACCGAAAACGGCGCAACCGAGGCCCGACGGAAGATGAAAGCAAAAGATACGGATTTCATAGTACTAAACTACGCGAATGAAGACGGCGCGGGTTTCGAAGTACCTACGAACCGGGTGGTCATCTTTTCAAAAACCGGTGAAAAGCTGGACCTTCCGAAAGACCGCAAAGACCGTATCGCTCGGAAGATCATCCATTTTGTGCTCAACCACAAACCGGATAGTTTCTCTCCCACCACCGAAAATTAAATCTCCGTGCCCTCCGGAGGGGCTGAAATTTCCCATCTAAACATATTGGCTTATCTCGCTAAATTAACCCCTGTCAGGCGTTTATTAATTAGTGTTGAATCCCAGAACAAGCCCGGGAACCCTTGTCTCGCCGAAATCGGTGGTGCAATAATGGGTATTTAACATCC
This sequence comes from FCB group bacterium, assembly GCA_013152375.1. Taxonomy (GTDB): domain Bacteria; phylum Fidelibacterota; class Marinisomatia; order SCGC-AAA003-L08; family JACNLC01; genus JAADGM01. The sequence goes on from JAADGM010000086.1 coordinate 20,417, forward strand.
ATCTCAGGCGGACTTCCACGTATCAATCTAAGGTGAAAGTATTCCCGGACTAATTCGTTAAGGAATGGATGCATATTGATAGCAGGGATAAGAGAAAATCTTATGATTTTTTAATAATTATCAAACAGGGAGTTATCATGAATACTACTAGTAATGCAGGTCACTTCAAACGATTAAGAAAACGATTCTTAGAAGGCGGAATAGACGGGTTTCTGGATTATGAAGTCGTGGAGCTGCTCCTGTCACTCTCTACCCGGAAAGACTGTAAACAGACAGCAAAAGAGCTTCTAAAAACTTTCAGATCCCTAAGCGGTGTACTGGAAGCAACCCCTGAACAGTTGCAGAAAATCAAGGGGGTTGGCCCGGCCAACCTCTTTGGAATTAAACTCATACAGGCGATTTCGAGACGTTATCTTAAGGAACAGGTCATTGGTAAGGCATATATTACAAATTCTGATAATCTGTTAAAATACCTGCGCCATGAGTTGCGGGACCGCAACCGGGAGGTCTTCCTGATCGTACTGCTGAACGGTCGCAACCAGATCATTGATATTCACGAATTATTTGAAGGCAGTCTGACTTCCAGTGCCGTTTATCCCCGGGAAGTCATTAAGTTGATCCTTGAGAAAGATGCCGCTGCGGTCATATTTGTGCATAATCATCCGTCGGGAAATCCTAAACCTTCCGGAGATGACCATAAGATCACCAGAAGGCTCAAAGCTGCCTGTGCTACCATTGATGTGGATGTTCTCGACCATATCATCATTGCAGGCAATGAACACACCAGCTTTGCAGATAAAGGAATCTTATGACGGATTTGAAGGACTCGGTTGAAAGTGGAAGGGAACGAATCTCAGTTTTTTTGGTAGAGTTCAGATAGAGGGGGACTCATAACGTTCGAAATACCCCAGCAGTTTGCCCTCTTTGTCTCTCACAGCCCGCATATAAATGCGATGTTTTTCATTGTCCGTGATAAGTTTTTCACTCAGGCCCTGCCGCATCTCAGTCAGAATATCCTGCATTATTTCCCGGGATTCAGCGTTGTGACAATCCAAAAGAGACATGCCCACCAGATCGAAACCCTTTTCATATTGATCGGCAGCCGCCTTGTTCAGAAAGCAAATAATATGCTCTGTGTCTGCAAACAGGACAGGCACCGTCAGACTATCGAGAAGAGCGGCAAGAATTTTCGGTGTGAGGTTCCGATGCGTTTGCGTAGGTGAGGTCACCGGAATTTAATGGAAGGATTTCAGTTCTGATTTTAATTCCGAAAGATCACCCATAATAAGCCAAAATTCTGACTCGACAATCTCTAAATTTTCAGATATTGCAGTTATAATCTGATTCTTTTTCTCTTTTCCATGCTGTTCTATCAGCAATATGGAAAATAGATTTCCCAATGTAACAATCCGCTCAACGGGCTGATTAAGTTTCCCTTCGGTAAATTCATACAAATCGATCAGTGTATGAGTGGTGCATGTGTTTTTGATCAGTGCAGGAAGGCGCCAACGATCACACAGCAGGCTGCCAAAGTAAGAGCTGGCGGGAAAACCCAATTCAAGCTCGGCCTCGTTAAACAGACAATCATGGGTTTTGCTGAACGAAAGAACTGCATCGTAATGATCGGGGAAATATTTCAGATAGACCAGCTTTCCAACGTCGTGCAGAATAGCTGCCGTCCACAATTCATCCGTATTAATCGATTTCTCAAATTTCTTCGCCAGGTATTTTGAGCAGAGTGCCGTCATGAGCGAATGGGACCAGATGGCTTCAAGGTCTTTTTTCCGGGTAATCCCCAGAGAATTGATCACGGAAATCGACAATGTGATGCGGTAAACTTCGCTGATGCCCAGATAAGCTACGGCAAAATTAATATCTTTGAGTTCTTTTCGAAGTCCGTAATAGGCAGAATTAACAATTTTCAAGATCTGGGCAACCAGAGCGGGGTCGCTGCTGATAATATTACCTATTTTCTTTGCGTTCAGGACCTCAGCATTCACTGCGTTCTGAATATCGGTGAGCACAGCAGGTAGTGCAGGTAAAGTGCAATGGTTCACCAGAAAAGTTTTTGGGTCGATAATGATAGGTTTCAGGGCACTCATCTCAATCTTTCAAATCAATTCAAATTCATATTATTTTTGATATATCGTCCGGCAACCGGGCCTGTTGCGCCTCTTTCGCATTAAAACAGAATAAATCGTCCTATTTTAACAGAAATCAGGTTCATCCCACAGTTAATAGAATAAAACTTCTGATGTGAGTAATACAAGGAAAATAGTCTCCTTTAGGATTATAAGATGTAACAAGACAACGATAAATGCCACCTACTTCAGATCCCGGAGAATCCGGCATTCCATGTTATCATCAACCTTAAACTTAAATTTGATTACTGGTTTGAT
>JAADGM010000124.1:0-2164 GCA_013152375.1 FCB group bacterium
CTGGCCAGGAATATCCATAATTTCCGATAATCATTTGACGAATATCAGTTTCCGCGATCACTTTCAATTTGACGGTGACCTGTTTTTTGAAGATAATCTCTCCATTGATTGTGACGAGTGTGTAGGGACCCTAAAAAGCTCAAATTTTTTCCATCTGCCATCATCTTCAATTGAAGACAACGGTCAGGGCAATCGATTATATAGCACAATTGTCGATCAGGCCCCAATTGCCGACTTTGATTTTTCACTTGAAGATTCTCTCATAAATATTGCAGAAACGGTCACTGTGACGACAGGTAATAAAATTCTGGGAAACTATAAGCTTGAGAATGATAACCTGGATTTGAGCTCATTCGCGGACAATTCGCTGTTCATCAAAGGTAAGGCTGAATTAGAAGGAGTCACCATATCGGGTGGATCTTCGGCTAATCCCGCCTTTTTTATCACTTCCGGCAAATTGACCCTGAAAGGAGAGCATAACAGACCTACTATTTTTGGAGATAACATTATTCTAATTGCCAAGAAAAAAATCGAGATTAAAAAAGATGTACAATTCGGTATTGATCGGCAGGGTATGCTCCCCGGGGAAAGACCTGTCTTATGCAATGAAATATTCTCCCGTGCATCCATAGAGATTGACAAGAATTCCGGAACGATTTGGGGACAGGTTATCAGCCCTGCTAAGAAGATTGTCCTGTCCGGCAATGTCTTCGGGGGAGTCTATGCACCGGGAGAAGGGCTGGAGCTTTCGGGAAATCATGCTTATCTTGAGGGTAGCCTGGTTGCTTCCGGAATTTCCCATCAACCAGAAATAAAAGAAGGCCGCATGGTCCTTTTTGGGACTAATTTCTTTCATTTTCCATCCCGCATCCATTATCAATTAATTCCTGGATCCATTATTGAATATTAGGAGAAATAATCGTTGAAACTCTATTTAGCATCAATTGCCTGCATCTTGGTCCTAAGCGGAATATTGCTGATATTCTCACCGAAAACTTTAATAAAGCTGGGGGAGTATTTTCATCAAAATGCTTCGACAAATGATATAATAACTGATTACTTCATTTATTCGCACAGGCACAGTATCGGAATTATCCTCATAGCTCTTGCAGTATTTTTAACTTATACGGTTATTCTACATCTGTGAGCAAGGCAAGACGGAGGCTTTCACCCTCTTCCCCGAGTGCAATTTATACTTCACCTGTTCTTTTAATGAACAGGAGTGTCATATTCTGCGACACTCGATCTTTTAGAAGGAACGTATTGTACTATATTACAATGCGTTAGCATGTCTGGTTATAACTGGCATAATTCTTGTAAAAGTTCGGGAAAGACTGATTCATTAACAATAGAGAATTTTAATAATAAAATAATCCAAGGAGAAGAATAATGAAAAACAATCGTAAACATCAAAGTGGTTTTACCCTCATCGAATTGATCATCGTAATTGCCATTATCGGTATTATGGCAGCTGTTGCCGTACCAAAGTTCTTTGACCTGACAACCACAGCCCACAATGCAAATAAAAATGCTGTTATTGGGAACATAAAAACAGGTCTGAATAATTATGCTTCAAATCAACTTGCAACTAACGGAACCAAATCCTTTCCTGCAACCGCATCTCTGACACTCGAAAGCATTCTTGATGAAGTTCCTGACGGTTGGTCTTATGTTGGCGGTACCGGGATATTGACATACAGCGGTGATAATTCAACCTGGCTTTACACATCACCGGTTGGGGGCGACGCTTCTAAATATACTTTGGTAGCACAATAATTCCTGATTTACTCGGTTCATTGTTTAACAGACAATGTTGAATGGGCTGTCATATCCGGCAGCCCATTTTTCACAATTATGAAAAAGCAGAAGCCATTACCATCTACTGAATTTAATCAGGCCTGTGGGGCTTACTCGAAAATGGGATTCACTTTGATAGAATTGGTTATCGTCATTGCTATCATCGGGATACTTGCAGCGGTCGCTGTTCCCAAATTCTTCGATATGAAATCCGTTGCTCAACAAGCAAACAAGGATAAAATTATCGGTATAATACGGTCAGGTCTTAGCAGTTATTCATCAGATCAACTGGCAAAGAATAACCAAAAGGTTTTTCCCGCTACTGCGGATTTAAGGCTTGAAAATATTCTTGATGAAATTCCTGACG
>JAADGM010000124.1:2273-7162 GCA_013152375.1 FCB group bacterium
ATAGACCCATATAAACCTTTAGCAAAATAACAACATCGGGGAATTAAATGACATACCATTTAAGTACCCCTATCGTTAATTTAATTCCCTCTGCTTCACGTTTACATATTGTAAAAATTATTTGGATGCTCCTTCGATATTTAGTTAATATTCTCGAGTGATTTTCTGTTAATTTTCTGATTAACAACGATGGAGTTAACATCTAAAACATATACAATAAACGAGGTAGCATTATGAAGCAACAAAACGGTTTTACACTGATCGAATTAACTATTGTAATTACACTAATTGGAATCATGGCCGCCGTTGCTGTTCCGAAATTTTTTGATTTTACAACCACGGCACACATAGCAAATAAATCCTATATCATTGGGAATATTAAAACGGGACTAAATAATTATGCTGCCTATCAGATCGTGACAAACGGCGTCAAGCGATACCCGGCGACAAATCAACTGGATTTCCCATTGATCCTGGATGAAATACCGGATGGATGGAGTTATGATCAGAATACCGGCATCCTCACGTACGATGGTGATAACTCTACCTGGATATACTCCTCACCTGTGGGGGGTAATGAGGATGAATATACGCTCATAGCTCAATGATGTGATAGAACCCTACAACAGTTATTTGATTTTGAAAACCTGCTGATGCAGGTTTTCTTTTTCCCTAAAATTGTTTTTCAACAGGGTTGATTCGCTTTTGATAAAAAATGATTCAAGGGTAAATTTACAGGTTGGATTTTTCCCAATTTGGGGTTGTAGCTCAGTTGGGAGAGCGCTGCGTTCGCAATGCAGAGGTCGAGGGTTCAAGCCCCTTCAACTCCACAAATCTGTGCTAGATGGGAAGCTAGCGGTTTCCTGTAACCTGAAACCCGCTTATGCAGGGTCGAAAATCGCAGGGCGGGCTCTGCTGAGCTGGCCGATTGATGTAAGTAGTGTTGATGCTTTCAGCTCTGCGCAATGTTCTGGCATCGAACCCCGTCAGATCCGGGAGGAAGCAGCGGTAGCTGTCTTGAGCATGTGCCGCAGATATCTGGAGCTGAGCTGGCTGCAGCAAAAAGCTTTCAAACAGGGAGTTCAACCTGCGGTGCACAGATTTGTTCAATTATTAAGACTAACAATGGATTGGCAATCCGGACCACAACAAGGTTTCTAAGTCCTGGATAAATCTACACTGTCAGTACCGTCTTAGAAATTATTTTTGGTGTAATTTCAGTTGGTCGTCTCTAAATAATCGGTTGCAATATGAGTTATCAGGTTCTATCCAGGAAATATCGCCCCATGGTCTTTGAGGGTATCACAGGCCAACAGCATGTGACCCGAACGCTGCAAAATGCGATTCGGTTAAACCGTGTTGCACACGGTTATTTATTTACCGGCCCTCGGGGAATCGGGAAAACCACAGCCGCCAGAATACTTGCCAAATCATTGAATTGTCAGAATTACAAAGACGATAACCCTTGTGGTATCTGTGTTAATTGCGTGGAAATAACCGAGGGTAGAAGCATCGATGTATTGGAAATTGATGGAGCCTCCAACCGAGGAATCGACGAAATACGCGACCTTCGTGAGGCCGTCAAATATCACCCGGCAACCGGTAAATATCGAATCTACATCATCGACGAGGTTCACATGTTAACGCATCAGGCTTTCAATGCGTTGCTGAAGACTCTTGAAGAGCCACCTCCTCATGTGATTTTCATAATGGCTACAACAGATCCCCAAAAGATACCGCTGACAATTTTATCCCGTACTCAGCGTTTTGATTTTAAGCGCTTAACCACCGAAGACATCGTTACCTATCTGGGCAGTATCCTTACCCGGGAAGGATTATCCTACGACGGAAATACACTGGAACTGATCGCCGCAAAGGCCGACGGGAGCATGCGCGATTCCCTCAGTTTGTTGGATCAGGTTATTGCTTATTGTGAGAACAATATTGAGGAATCCATTGTAAAAGACGTGCTTGGCATTATCGAAGACTCCCTCTATCATGAATTACTGACAGCAATTTGCAATTCAAATTACAACGCCCTGCTCATCAAGATTTCTGAGATTGTGGATTCAGGTTATTCAATCCCGAATTTTATAACGGGGTTTAATGCCTTTTTGAGGAAATGTCTTTTCGTTTTGACAGATCAAACAGACAAGGTTAGGTTGAATAAAACCGTCATCACCTGGCTCCTGGAAAATGACCAAATCGTTTCCAGGCTTGATCTTCTGAGAATGATTGATATCATCCTCAAATTCGAATCCCGACTGAGGTACATCCAGCAGCCCAGAGTCGCCCTGGAGGCTCTTTTACTTAAGTTAGCAGCCATGGATTCATCGGTCCTGATATCAGAACTGCTCGCAAACCAGGGGAAATCCGTTAAGCAGCAACCTGTAAGAAAAAATAAATCTGCGGCTGGCACTTCTCAAAATACACCTACGGCTGATGCCCCCCCATCCATCGCCAAACCGCTGCACGTGGAGAAACAGAAAGCAGATCATATTTCCGAACCCGAACCCGAACCGCTTAACCGCCCGAAGGAAACATCGGATCCCTTAAATTTGGAATTCATATCCGCAAAATGGCCGGCGGTTTTAGAAAAAATTGAGCTTATCAATTATAAAATTGCACATTTTTTACAGGGCTCCGAACTGCTGCACTTTACCGGCGGACAACTCGACATTCAATTGAATAATGAAAACGGCTTTACGGTCCGCAGCCTCGAAAAGGACAAATCTGCAATTGAAGAAATTTTCCGTGAAGTTACAGGAACATCTGTCAGAATAAAATTTAGGTCTAATCCGCTGCAGACAAATCAGGGTGCCGCCAAGCCGGTCGAGCCGGAACGCGATCATCCTCTTTTATTAGACGTTATCGAAAAATTTAATGGTGAAATCATCAGATAGGAGAAATTAATGTTTCCAAAAGGTGGAAATATGGCCGGTATGCTGAAACAGGCCCAGCAAATGCAGGCAAAAATGGCCAAGGCCCAGGCGGAACTGGAGGATTTACTCGTCGAAGGCCAATCCGGCGGCGGAATGGTCACGGTCACGGCAAACGGGAAAAAAGATATTGTATCTATTAAAATCGAAAAAGAGATCCTTGAAGAAGATATCGAAATGGTTGAGGATCTCATTCTCGTGGCTGTGAATCAGGCACTTCAGAATGCGGCCAGCGCAGCGGAAGAAAAAATGAATTCCGTCACTGGCGGAATGCTCGGAAATCTGAAAATACCGGGAATGTAATGACACCTTACCCGCCATCACTGGAACGAGTGATCCAGTCCCTGGTGAAACTGCCGGGAATCGGTCAGAAAACTGCCCGCAGATTAGGCTTTTTCCTCCTCACCGCAGAAAAAGAAGATGTGATCGAGATGGCAAAATCGCTGGAAGATCTGACGAAATACATTCAATTCTGTGAAAATTGTCATAGTATCGCCGAAGGTTCACTTTGTGAAATCTGTAAAGACCCCCACCGGGACCAGGGAACAATATGCGTTGTAGAGGAACCTGCTGACATTTTCATCTTTGAACGCACCGGATTCCGGGGGTTATACCATGTGATAGGCGGTGTCCTCTCCCCCCTGGACGGTGTAGGTCCCGACGATCTGAACCTTCAGGATTTGCTAAAAAGAGCATCCACTGCAAAGGAAATTATTCTGGCCATTAACGCAAGTATTGAAGGAGAGACGACTACTCTCTTTCTGACAAAATTATTAGCGGATCAAGACGTGACCGTTACCCGTCTGGCCAGAGGATTACCCGTAGGAGGCAACCTGGAATATGTGGATGATCTGACCATCAGCCGATCATTGAGTGAGAGGGTAAAAGTAAATAATGGGTAAAAGACATTTACCAAATTTGCTGACGGTCGGCAGGATTTTACTGACACCCCTTTTTCTGTACTTCCTGTTTTCGGGAATCTCACATGGTAAAACACTTGCATTGATCGTTTTTATAATTGCCTCGATCACAGATGCTTTCGATGGTCGTATCGCCCGCAAATACGGAGTCGTGACCAAAGTCGGTGTCTTCCTGGATCCTCTGGCAGACAAATTCCTGGTCCTCTCAGCCTTTGTCTCATTCTGGATTTTTGGTGAAATCAAACTGTGGATGCTCCTCTTGATTGCTTTTAGGGATGTCGTCGTAACGGTTCTGCGCATGATCATGCAAATGAAAGGCTTTACCATGAAAACCAGCCGGGCCGGAAAACTGAAAACCACGCTGCAGATGATCGTCATTCATCTGATCCTCATTTATTTCGTTTTGAACAGCTATCATTGGGTCCAAATTTCACACTACTTTACCGAGTACCATATAATTTACATCCTGATGATCTTCACAACTGCCGTCACTGCCTATACCGGGTTTCATTATTTTCTGCATAACTATAATATTTTAAAGCTCCTTTTCGTAAGAAAATAGCATGAATAATTTCACCAGGTTGTTTACGACGTTTTTTTTTATCGGGTATCTCCCGATAGCTCCCGGGACCTTCGGGAGTCTGGCGGCGGCGGCCGTCTGGTGGTTTATCCCCGCCTCAAATATTTTCCTCCAGGTGTTTCTGATCTTGTTCGTGATTGTAGCCGGTACCTTTTTTTCGGGAAAAGAAAGTCGGAGAACCGCTGAAAAGGATCCCGGCAGGATTGTCATTGATGAAGTCGCCGGGATGTGGCTGACACTGCTGATCATCCCCCGTGAACTATCGCTTTTTATTCTTGGCTTTTTACTTTTCCGTCTATTGGACATCGCCAAACCCTGGATCATCGACCGGGTTCAAAGTCTGGAGGGTGGTTTAGGTATTATGGCAGACGATGTCTTAGCCGGTTTCATTTCGTGGGTTGTACTTTTGACCTTCATTCAACTGTCATGACCGCCTGCATTATTACCATC
>JAADGM010000102.1 GCA_013152375.1 FCB group bacterium
TAGACGTCTTCATCAGCGGAATAATCCCTACAATAGTGCGGAAATGCGGTATTCCGTACAGATAACACATGCTACAACATATACAGATTTTCCAATTCCTTGATAACTCCGGCCAGGTCAGAAAAAGAGATCTGAAAATGAGATAGGAGCTGACCGATTATGGGTGGGTAATTATAATAATAAATTAGGAATAATATATCCACTAATAATTAGGTCTAATATCCTGTAACTCCCTAAATTTTCCATCATGCACAACTTCTTGTTTAAGTAATAGGGCCTTTACAAGCAAATGGATGTCTGTATGAAAAACAGATTAACATTATTTCAACCTGATTGTGGTTTGCTGTTCTGATGTCCCCGGCAGGTTTTGATTGGGTTGATTTAATAAAGAATCATAAATATTAATAATATGAAAGGGATAACCGTGATGAACAGATTAAACCGGAGCCAGAATCGCAATACTAATTGTCTTTTGCTTTTGGTTTTGTTGTTATTTTGTTTTGCCCCTGCACAAGTCGAAGAACCCGAGGTCATCGATTCAGACAGTTGTGTGGATTGTCACGAATTCAGTGCCCTGAATTATCGGATCCAGGATAATCTCTATCTTTCTGTCCACGCTGACCTGGAATGTCAGGATTGCCACAGCAACATGGATACCTACCCTCATGCTGTGAACTCCGGGTATTTAGCCGGGAACGATGGTTGCCGTTCATGCCACGAAGAAGAATCTGAAACCTACACTATGCACGGCCGGGATAAGGTGGGGGAGTCCGTTGATATCCCCAACTGCGCTTCCTGTCATGGTGATCATAATATATTATCCCCAGATAATAAAAACAGCAGCGTCCATTCATCGAATCTTCGGAAGACTTGTGGAAAATGCCATGAAAACCTGGATTTAATAAAAAAGTACGAATTATTACTGAATCATCCGATAAAACTCTATGAGAACAGTGTACACGGCAAGACTTCTGAAGGTGGTATTTATGTCGCTGCCAATTGCAGGGACTGCCATGCTTCCGACAATAATTCACATGAAATATATGCTCCCAGTAATCCAAAATCTTCAATAAATCATTTTACCATACCACAAACCTGCGGGAAATGCCATAGAGGGATAAAAAATGATTATCTGGATGGGATTCACGGACAATTGGTCAAAATGGGAAACACAGCTGCTCCTGTGTGTATAGATTGCCACGGCGAACATGGTATCTTATCACCCTCTGATCCCAGATCACCCGTATCAAAATCAAGGGTCGCTGAGTCAACCTGTACCCCCTGTCATGAATCGACCCGGTTAAATGAGAAATATGGAGTGCCCACCGGACAGATCAGCTCGTTTATCGACAGCTACCATGGTTTAAAAAGTAAATCCGGGGATACGAAAGTCGCAAATTGCGGGTCATGTCACGGGGTTCACAGAATTCTACCCAGCTCTGACCCCACTTCGAGAATCAATCCATCGAACCTGCAGTCCACCTGCGGGGAATGTCATCCCGGGATCAGCGCTAAATTAGCATCCACTCCTATCCATGGCAAATCCGGTGTATCTCTAATGGCGCCGATCGCTCAATCAGTACAAAAAATCTATCTGTTCGTCATCATCATTATCATCGGACTGATGGTGCTGCATTGGATTCTTGACCTCTACAGACAAATCAAGAAAATTGTGTCGAAACCACAGGTTCTTCGGATGAATATGAACGAGGTTCTTCAACATACGTTTCTAATGCTATCCTTCATTGTCCTGGCTATTACCGGATTTGCGCTTAAGTTCAGTCAGTCGTGGTTCACAAAATTATTTTTTGGATTTGAGGGTGGTTTTGAAATCAGAGGAGACGCACATAGAATCTCGGCCGTAGTTTTTATCCTGACGGTTATTTGGCATATTATATATCTTCTATTTTCCAAACGCGGTAAGCAATTCCTTAAAGATATGTGGCCACTTTTTAAAGATTTCACTCAATTTTACCAAAAGATATTTTATTATTTAGGAATCAAAAAATACGGTTCCCCGAAGTTTGATCGATTCAGTTATGTCGAAAAAGCGGAATACTGGGCGCTTGTATGGGGCACAGTCATTATGATACCAACGGGTATTCTGCTTTGGTTTGACAATACATTTATAAAAATCATTCCTAAAAGCGCCCTAGATGTCGCATTGGTCGTTCATTACATGGAAGCCTGGCTTGCAACCCTGGCTATCCTGGTTTGGCATCTCTATTCCACGGTTTTCAGTCCGGATGTTTACCCGATGAATCCTTCCTGGTTCACCGGTAAGATGCCTGAGGACATGTATAAATACGAGCATCCTGGACATTTCGAAGAAGCTCGAAAAGAGACACGTATGCAACGGGAAGTTAGAAATTCTGAAAATATTTCAACAGACCGGGATGGCGGCCAGCCTGATCGTTGACTCTATACAAAAGCAAAAGTCGTGGATATTTTGCAGGTTTAAAAAGGTTTTCCCAAGCCGACCCTGGATACAGAATTCCAGGGTCAGGCGTGAACTGTAAATTTATACTCGATCAGGGTTTAGCGGATTGCAATTCAGCTTTTAATTCGCTCAGTTTTTCTACGATAAGTTCGTAATTATGAACCCCTTTACTCCCGTCCCCGATTATTGACTGATAAATATTCAGGTCGGCGTCTCCCAGCTTCATTCCGCTTATATTACCACCGGCTGATGAGGCTTTACGCAGCGCTTTGATTTCAGTTAATAAATCGGTTATTGTTGCTTGCCATTCTTCCAGCGTTGATTCATATTCTTCATCGTGGCAATTAATGCAGTTTTCCACGACATCTCTGGTAATATCTCCATCTTCATTCTGATGACAATCCTTACAGGATACCTCTTCTTCAAACATTACATCGGCTGCATCCTTTGCGGAGAATAATGTACCGGAGTAGAGACCGTATTGTGTCGTATGACACTTCTTACACGGCACTTCCTCCATGGAATGATGACACCCCGTACATCTCGTTTCATCGATGATCAATTCACCATGTTGTTTTTTATTTGAGTGGCAATCGAAGCAAAAGAGCCCTGCTTCGTTCACATGCGGTTTATGCAGGAAATCTACATTAAATACTCTGACCTTTGCATCTTCAATACCATAATGGCAATTGTTGCATTCATTGGGGATGGTCCCATTTCCGTACAAAGAAAAATCAGGCATTGTGGCATCAGGGGCAATCGTCCTGATCACTTCTGAGAGATTGTTATAGGCTTTTAGCAGTAATTCGTCCGAATATTCAACATTATGAACGATATTACCGACTTTAACCAGCTGGAAATTATATCTTGCATCATCTAAAAGAGGCGTGAGAGATGCTTCCACCTTTTGGCTAAGTCCTGTCTCTTTATTCAGCATATTTTCAGTACGATGATATAAGCTGTCAAGAATCTGGATTTTATCCCCTAATAAATCTTTCCATTGATTCAAAATGAGGTTGTATCCTTCGCCATGGCAAATATCACAGGATTGTGCCGAAGCACGGTAAACATCACCCAGTTCAGCAAAGTCATTTGTTGTATTGTGGAATATATGACAGGCCTGACAATTCAAGCCGTTATTAAACATGGGATTTGGATGATCCGGGATATCCTTGCCACCCGTGCCTGTGAACAGGGATAATTGTGCAAAATGCGGATTCTCATGACATGAGCCACATTCCGGTATGATATTATTCGTCTTCGATACAGACTTGTGCTGAATGCTTAAATGACAGTTTTGGCATTCGACCTTATGATCTGTTACATGCGCTTTATGGATTAATTCGCTGTCACCATATTGGGTAATTAATGTCAGATCTGCATGGCATCCTTCACATCTTTCCTCAGGAACCGCTCCGTCACCAATCTGCATTTTACCGTGACATTTTTTACAGTCCATTTGTTGTTCAAGAATATAGGTGTGATCATAGGTAATCGTATTCTTTGAATTTGGGACCGGTGCATCGTGGCACCAGGTACAATCATTTATTTTATCCCCCGCTTTTACTTCTTTAAAGTGGCATAGGAAACAAGTGGTTTCGGTAACCGAGATATGCACTCCCTGAACGATTTGAGAATGGCAGCTCGTACAGCGTAATTTTTTTCCTCTTCGAAGTTTTGTAAGGTGAGGACTGTGATCGAAGATTATTCCTTCTTTAAAATTGACTTTTCCTTTCAGCAGTCGTTTAACATGACAGCCGCTTCGCAAACAGCTTTCGTCAGATATTTCAGCCCAGGGTTTACTCTTTTTATAGATACCAGTCATGTAGTTGGCAACCATTGAGATGGCGGTAAATTTCCCGCGTAATTTCGATTTAATTCCAGGTGGGAAATGGCAATCCGTACAGGTAACGTCAGAGTGCGTAGATTCTTTCCAGGCGTTTACATAGGGCTCCATATAGTGGCAGGTCGAACAGAACTTGGGTGTAGATGTGACCTCAATTGAACCTATAAGCAGTATTGTAACTGCCAACAGGATACCAAGAACCAGGATTGTGTAGCGTGTTATAGTGTGTCTCATGTGATTGCAGGGATGTTCCTTAAGTTATTAGCAGATTGGCAAACTTATGCAGATGGGAGTTAATGGTTATATAGGGGTTTATTTTTGACTCTATCTCCTTCCCTGCAGTCGTGATGTTTTGAAGCATCACGACTGCAGGAGAGCAGTTTGCAAGTTGGTACCGGGAAAAGAGAGAATCTCCTTGGAGTCCACTTCACAAGTATATCCGGGAGTTCAACTATTTGACAATATCAGGTAGTAATAGCATCAAACGCCGTTTCGCCCAGGTCATGCAGGAAAAGTCAATCTCCCTTCCGGACCAACTCATCAGAATTGATATTATGTTAAAGCAAGTTAATAAGCCAACGGATTTATTTTT
>JAADGM010000093.1 GCA_013152375.1 FCB group bacterium
GACAGTGTATTCCCCTGGTGCCATCAATTTAGTCTCCTCAAGTAAATCCGCGACTGATGTTGCAACAAAAAAGTGGACACCCCAATAAGTCATATTGCCTGTTTGTGAGTTAGTTGTTCAAATTCTTCCGGTGATCTGTATCCCAGAGCTGAATGTTTCCTGAACCTGTTGTAGAAAACTTCAATATACTCAAAAATACTTCTCCTGGCTTCTAATCTGGTTCTGTATCTCTCATGATAAATCAATTCCGTTTTGAGAGTATGAAAGAAACTTTCAGCAACAGCATTATCATAGCAGTTGCCAGTTCCACTCATACTTTGGATCATTCGGAAAGAATCCAGTAGTTCTCGAAAATCATCATCCGCATATTGAACACCTCTGTCTGAATGGAATATAGTTCCAGGTAATGGCTGACAAGCTCTATACGCATGGATCAAGGCCGGAATGGTAGTCGTCCTGGTTGTTAACCGATCACTCATAGACCAACCAACTATCTTGCGACTATACAGATCCATTATAATTGTCAGATACAGCCAGCCTTCAAGGGTCTTGATATAGGTGATATCTGACAGCCATATCCGGTTGATAGCTGTGGTAAAGAAATCCTGTTTCAATAGATTGGGAGAATAAGGAAACTTATGATTGGATTGAGTGGTTATCTTGAACCGGCGCTTCATCTTAGCTGCAAGACCGTTTTCTCTCATTATTCTGGCTACCCGGTTACGACTGACACTGATCCCTCTGTCATGAAGTTCCGGGGTTATCCTCGGACTGCCATAGGTACTGCGGCTCTTGATGAATATCTGCTTGATTTCTGCTAACAGCTTTCTGGTTTCCTTTTGCCTTGGACTTTCAGGGTTATGGAACCAACGATAATAACCGCTCCTTGTTACTTTTAGAAACTGGCACATTTTCTTAACCGGAAATGTCGAACGGTTTGATTTGATAAATTGGTATATCATCTCGGTGTCTTGGAGAAAATGGCCAGTGCTTTTTTTAATATGTCGCGCTCCATCTTTACATCCCTGAGCTTCTTTTCAAGGTTACGCAACTTCTCCTGTTCAGGATCTCTCATATGCCCTGCTCCCGGGAAAGAATGGGCTTTGTTATTCTGATACTCCTGCTTCCATCGATACAAGAGCTCTACCCGAATCCCGAGATCTCTTGCTATTTCTGTTGCAGGTTTATTACTATTAAGCAAATACTCAACTGATTCAATTTTGAACTCACGAGTAAATACCCTGCGTTGTTGTTTCTCTTTCATTGGTTGCACCTCCGTCATTGTAATTTATGACTTATCAAGGTGTCCACAAAATTAGGGCAACTTCAATTATTTATCACAGGGAAAGACTGACCGGCCTGCTCACCCGAAGTCAGCGCATCACCATCCCGATACAGCCGGGCTCCGGGCCCCGGCAGTCTGAACCAAAAAGCGGTGCAAAAATAGCTTTAGAAGGATTTTTTACGCTGATTAATAGACATCAGCAATGGTAATTTTCCCCTTCGCATGACAAACATTTCACAATTATTGACGGCTGACCCCGTTCACAAGGAAATCCTCAAGTCGGCCGGCAGGATCGCAGAACGGAAGGGGCTGTCCGTCTATGTGGTAGGCGGTTTTGTTCGGGATACCCTGATGAATCGCCCCACAACTGATATTGATCTGATGGTCGAGGGTGACGGAATTGCCTTTGCAGCCGAGTTATCCACTGAGCTCCAGCTGGGCAATGTCGTTGTCTATGAGCGTTTCGGGACAGCCCTGATACCCGGTGGCCCGGTGGAAATTGAAGTCGCCACGGCCCGCAAGGAGTTGTATCAGCCTGATTCCCGCAAACCTGAAATCTCAGCGGGCACCATTAAGGAAGATATGTCCCGCCGCGATTTTACGGTGAATACACTGGCCGTTTCACTGCGCGCGGAAGATTTCGGAGACTTGTTTGACCCATTTGGCGGACTGCGGGATATGGCCGGTAAACGGCTTGTGACACCGCTGGACCCCGATGCAACTTTCAGTGATGACCCGCTGCGGATGCTGAGGGCAACCCGCTTCGCCGCACAGCTGGGATTCAGCATTGATCCGGTCGTTTTGGACAGCATTCAGAGGCAGGCACATCGCCTGCAGATCGTTTCAAAAGAGCGGATTACGGAAGAGATCATCAAAACCCTGCGTACAGAAAAACCCAGCATAGGATTTGACCTGATGAAACAGACCGGTCTGCTGCCCTTTACATTCCCCGAGCTGGACATGCTGTCCGGTGTGGAGCGCATCGGTAACAAAGGCCACAAAGATGTTTTTCTGCATACCCTGAAAGTCGTGGACAATGCCGCCGTCCTTACCCCCAAAATGGAAATCCGTTTTGCAGCCCTTGTACATGATATCGCCAAACCCCAGACCAAGAGATTTGAAAAGGGCAAAGGCTGGACCTTTCACGGGCATGATGAGATAGGGCGGCGAATGATAAAAAAAATCGCCTGGAGGATGAAAATCTCCAATGAACTCCGGGATTATCTCATGCTCCTGACCAAGCTTCACCTGCGGCCCATCGCCCTGGCAAAATCAGGTGTTTCCGACAGCGCAATCCGGCGGGTTATGCTGGAAGCCGGGGAACACATCGAAGATCTGATGATCCTCTGCCGGGCAGACATCACAACAAAAAATCCCAATAAAGTCAAAAAATACATGTCGAATTTTGAACATGTTGAAACACTGATGCAGGATGTTGCCCTGCGGGATGAGATGCGGGCTTTTCAGTCCCCTGTTCGGGGAGATGTGATTATGCGTGAACTGAAGCTTCGACCCGGCCCCCGTGTAGGCATAATTAAACAGGCTATAGAAGAAGCTATCCTGGACGGACTCATCCCCAATGATTACGATGCCGCATTCGAGTATATGCTGTCCGTAAAAGATGACTTGCTGGGCAGTGATTCCACCGAGATTTAACTCCCTCTAAACACAGTTAAATTCCGCTCGCCCCTTCGGATAATGTAATCATCCGTATATTATCGTACAGGAAACTCTCCGAATAAAACATTATACGGCGACAATGCCGTTACAATTTTGACAAATAAAGTATGTTTTGTCAAACATTATAGGAGGCATCCATGTTACGAAAAAATATCAACCCGGCCGGCAAAACCATCTTCATCCTGTTCCTCTTTACCGGTCTGATGTGGCCACAAATCACATTCACCGAAAACTTTGTCAGAGCGCTGAAAAAAAATAATATAACCGCTGATGAAATTACCGGGCGATATCTTCAAAAAAACTTTAAATCCATTCCTCCAAGGCTTTATGATGAAATTCCATTCCAGTTCGGCAGTATCAGTAATACGGCAGACCTTGAATTCAGGGTCAGGATAATGTCCGATGACGGTCAGGCTGTCGAGTTGAAACTTGATCGAACCGCGCGAGCGATATCCTCCGGAAATTATATTCTCCAGCCACTTGGCGGTAATACTTTAAAGTATTATAATGCGGACACCGGCTTTCTTGTTGAACTGGACTCCGTACGACCGAATTTTTCGGCGGATTATAAAATGTGCCGGCTATTTCTGCTGAAAGATGATACTTATGGCTATATCACCCTGATCTTCCTGATGAACTCGTTGAATCCCTCCGTGAAGACGGAAATTTCAAAATTAAAATACTGGCTCTACTTCAATAAAGACCTCGAACCGGAATATGCCGGACTGGGAATTAGAATAAAGTTCGATTCCAATAATGACTATATCATTGACTCGGTCATGAAAGGGTATGGCGCCGACAAAGCAGGATTGCTACCACGGGATGTCATTACACAAATTGAAGGAGAGGAGGTCAGGGGAATGAGCTCTCAACAGGTTGTGAATAAGCTCAAGGGGCTGCCCGGTACATCCGTGGGCTTGATGATCCGGAGAGACAGCAAAGCGTTCCAGGTTCACGTTGTCAGGGAAAAAATCCGGTTTAACACCGACGTCACATGGATAGATTCTGATGAATTGAGCGGCGTGATTGAAGATGAGCCATTACTCAGCAAGGCAGAGCTCTGTAATTTTCTGGATGGAATCTTAACTTCTGAACAAGATGACAACCGGTTGAAGGGGAAGTATTTAGGCAGGGATTTTATGGGTGTGGAGTCCTGGCAGGCCAAAGCAATATTCCCGGGAGCGATCAACGGGAAATATATCCGGTCGGTGTCTTTTACCGAATCAAAGTATCTTGAGTACACCTTAGCTGAAGATATTCCCTTTGACAAAGCCACAAAACTATATGATGAAATTCTTCAACAGATTTACAGCTGTATCGGCGGCATGTACATAAAAGGTGAAACAACAACCGGCAATAATAATGAGAGAACAACCTATTTTGAGCATGCCCTGAGGGGTGACGGCGGGAGCGCTGACAAAATGCCGGTTCTCAAAGTTTACAGAACCGGAAGCTATACCGTCGGCATCAATATTCTGCTGATGTAAAAATAGACCGGGTCTTCTGCTGGAGATTGGTTTTTGATCGGAACCGACTATTACGTACATGCCCAAGAATTGTTTTGCAGCTTATCTAATCCCCCTCTGGTGATTGTTTTTCTGCCGTCACCATGATGGAGGTTGCTAAAAACGGTATGGAGGTTGTGTCATTATTAAACAGTGTCTTTCTAAAGAATCTCTGCAGCGGCGCCCATT
>JAADGM010000118.1 GCA_013152375.1 FCB group bacterium
AAGGTAACTTGGGTGGGTCAACTTTCAGAGGGAATCTACAAAAATGAAGAGATCTGAAAAAACAGCAGTCTTATTTTTTGTGTTAATCACTCTGTTTGGTTGTAAAAAAGATGGCCCCACAGGACTAGTAAATCAGTCACCGGGTATTCAACAACTGAACCGATTGGGTGCATATCCGGAATGGGAGGAGGAGCCGATAAACCAGTTGCTGTTTACCAAAAGGCCTGACCCCGTCTGGGAAGGAATACCCGTGGCCGGTGACCCCACGGTTTTTAGAGACGGCGATACGTTGAGAATGTATTATACCAGTCTGTTTTTGAGTGATACTCTTGGAAAGCTCATTATTTCGGGGGTTAAATCAAAGGACGGCCTGACCTGGCAAATCATGGACGGTGATCTGACGGAAGAAAGTATCGCTCTTGATTATATGCCCGATGGATGGGATAAATACCTGGAAACGGCGGAAGTCATCAAAGCGGGAGATGAAATATTAATGTATTACAGCGGCTATCCCGTTGAATCTCAGGAATTGGGGACGGTAATCGCCAATGGTGAAATTGGGCTGGCACACTCAGCAGACGGAATTACGTTTGAGCGGGTCACCTTTGATCCCATTCTGACCAGAGGGGCTCAGGATGCAAAAGATTTTAATGCCCTTTTCAGTCCTACGGTAATATTTGATAACGGAACATATTATATGCTGTATACCGGCTGGTGCATTGATAATTGCAGCGACCCCTTCATTGGTTTATTGGGGGCAACATCGTCGGATGGTATTAACTGGGAAAAACAGCCGGACCCCATACTTTTTGGCGGTCAGGTAAATCTTGAGTGGGTCGGCTTTATTTTGGCCGAAGCAGATCTGGTAAAGGGGCCCGATGACGAATACTATCTGTTTTTTACCGGTGAAAACGGAATCGGTGTGGCAAGATCAGATCACCCCTTCGGTCCCTGGGATGTTTATCCCTATCCCATATTGGTTAAAGAACAGAGCTGGGAAAGCAGCAAAATTGTAGCTCCTTCAGTCATTATTGAAAAAGGGAAAGTCAGATTATGGTATATGGGAGTCGTCGGCGAGTTCGAAGACTTTTCAATCGGTTATGCCGAGGCAAATTTCCCTCTGGAATGGTGAAAACCGAGCCGCTGCAGACTTTGGGACGAATTGAACAGGAAGGACACCCAAATTAAAAAAGAAAAATGATAAAAGGAAGTATATCATGAAACAGGATAATCCGTTACAATCCTTTGTGGAAGAAGCCCCTGAAATTCAAAAGGCCTACGCAGGATTTATTCAGTCCTTAATCGATGACAAGGGATTGGACAATAAGACCAAACAATTAATTTACATTGGAATGAAAATGGTCGCTGACGATGAAAGAGCCGTTAAAATGCACGTTCCCATGGCAAAAAATGCCGGGGCAACTAGAGATGAAGTGAAAACAACGGTCCTGTTGGGATTATCGGTTATCGGTATGAAAGCCGCCTCAAAATATTTGCCGCTGGCCCTGGCTTGCTATGATAACGGCCGATAATGAAACGGTCATCAAGAGTTGAATCCGTCTATGGAATTTGAAGAAGCTTTGGGTAAATAATAATTCTTCAGGGCGGTCTGTCTTCATTAACTAATTAAAATCAGAAAGAAATGAATAAAACTATCAGAAATCTGCTGGCAATAGGAATTGCCATTCTCCCCATCGATATCGTCATGATCTGGTATCGATTGACACAAACGGAGAATTTTACAACGCTGGACATGATCGCCTATCCTTTGATTTTCGGTGGCGGTATAAGTATCCTGATATTGTTTCTTAATAAATATTTAATAAAGGATACCTTTAAAGAAACTTTCAATTCCGGGAAAGGAATTTGGTTCCGGGATATTTTTGTCGGGATCGGATTAACAGTGATTTACTTTGGAATGTTTTTTCTCACAAGAGCGACACTGTATCAATGGATTCCCAATCATAATCCACCCAGCACCGAACTGATCGACACGATGATCGATATTGCGAACAGCCCCTTATTGCTGATCATTTGGTTTGGACCCGTTCTGTGGCTTGGGATTGCCCTTTTCGAAGAATTATCGAGAGTATTTTTACTAAAATGTCTGTGGAATATAAACGACGACAAAAATTGGCATATTGCGGTGATCTTTATGGCTTCTGCCTTGATCGGTGTAGCTCATTTGTACCAGGGGACTGCCGGCATCATTTCCATCGGGCTTAAAAGTGTAATTATGAGTTATTACTTTTATCGCTACCGCAGATTGATACCGTTGATCGTTTCACACGGGCTTTACGACGGAATACAGTTTGTCTTCTTCGTACTGCAGTTTCAAAATTAAGAAGTTCGAAAATCGGGGAACACTGCAAACTTCAAAGCCGGGATGGTATGATAGCCGGTTTAAGACTAAGTATTTAAGGCCAAAATTGTCTTAAATCTTAAGATCACAGCCCGGTCGGACTTCGTCGCGGTTTGTAATGGCAAACCTGACCGGCTGTGCAACGGAAGGAGAGATCAGAAAAATGGTAAAGAAATTCGTCTATTATTACTTCATGAAACCCGAAACGGATAAAATCGGTAAACTCGTGCCGGACCATGCGGCCTACTGGGAAACCGCAAATCTGCCGGATTATTCCGGAGGACCCTTTGCTGACAGAAACGGGGGGTTGATTATTTTCGGTTCTGACAATTTGGAAACGGCGCGGGAACTTGTCCAAAAGGACCCTTTCGTAGTCGCCGGCGTGATTGCGAAAAGCTGGCTGAAAGAATGGCTGCCGCAATAGGCCCGTCCGGGCTGTCCGGTCATGCAGAAAACCGGTTGAGGCGCTTCTGGCAGTTCCTGGTGCTGACCGGGGGATCAGGGCACTCCGGTCTCGTACAGACTTCAGCCCGGTTTAACGGATTTAAAGGTCCCGTTCCGTGTGATACGATCCTCTCCGGAACGGTTTGAATCCCCGCCGCCAAAATGCTTCCAACGCGTTTCTCCTTGTTGTTTCCGATGGAATGCCACCTGTAAATTAATCAGCTTTTTTTTAAATAGAAATACAAGGAATATTTATGGCGGATACTTCGGATTTCAGAAACGGACTGGTCATGCAACACAAAAACGGCTTGTGGAAAATTGTTGAATTTCTGCATGTGAAACCCGGTAAGGGGCCGGCGTTCGTCCGTACCAAGCTGAAAAATGTAAAGACCGGTCAGGTGGTTGATGAGACCTTTCGCGCCGGTGAGAAAATCACGGTGATCCGGCTGGAAGCCCGGGACTACAATTATCTCTATAACGACGGGGAACGGTATTATTTTATGGATAACGAGTCCTACGAGCAGATATCCCTCACGAAAGAACAACTGGAAGATGTGACCGATTTTCTCATTGAGAACACTAACACCACCATCGCTTTCAACGGCAATGACCCGGTGGAAGTACGTATTCCCCAGCACATGAATTTAAAGATCGTTAAAACCGACCCCGGCGAGCGGGGCAATACGGCCCAGGGCGGGACCAAACCCGCCGAACTCGAAACCGGTGTGGTTCTGCAGGTTCCTCTGTTCATTCAGGAAGGGGAAACCATTCGCGTGGACACCAAGGACCGCCGCTATATCGAAAGGGTCAAAGGGTAGCGGAACATGATCCCGAAATCAAAAATCAAAGAGATCATCGACCTCATTGAGGGCACTGATATCAGTGAAATCGAGATAACATCCGACAAAGATACGAACAAAATCCGTATCTCACGGCTGAACCACGGGGCAAATCCCCTGCCGTTTTCCGAAGGTTTGCGAGTCCCCCAGACTGCGGCACCTGCTCCTCAGCCCGCTCAGGTGGCGGAGGGTTCTGCCGAAAAATCCGACTCGACTCCGGAACTGCTGGTTAAGGCTCCTCTGGTGGGAACTTATTATGCCTCACCGAAGCCCGACGCGCCTCCTTTTGTGAAAGTCGGTGATATCATCGATGTGGGACAGACGGTCTGCCTCATTGAAGCGATGAAGATCTTCAACGAGATCGAATCCGAGGTAGCCGGTAAAGTGGTGCGGATTATGCTGGAGAATGAAGCGCCGGTTGAATATGGCCAGACGTTGCTGGTCGTAGAACCCGTCTGACATGTATCGTAAAATACTCATCGCCAATCGCGGCGAAATTGCATTGCGGATCATCCGGGCCTGCCGGGAGCTGGGTATTCAGACGGTGGCGGTGTACTCCCAGGCGGACGAGCTTTCCCTCCATGTGAGGTTCGCCGACGAGGCCATCTGCATCGGACCGCCGGATTCCAACAAAAGCTATCTGAACATCCCCTCCATCATTGCCGCGGCGGAACTCACCAATGCCGAGGCCATCCACCCGGGTTATGGATTTTTATCCGAAAACGCCGAATTTTCAAGTATCTGCCGGGATAATGAAATTGCCTTCATCGGGCCGCCCCCTGAAACCATTGATGCCATCGGGGACAAAGCCCGGGCCAAGAGCACTATGAAATCCGTACAGGTTCCCGTGGTCCCCGGTTCAGACGGTACTGTGGGAACAGTGGATAAAGCCCTTGAGCTGGCGAAAGGCATCGGTTATCCGGTGATCCTGAAAGCCTCGGCAGGCGGAGGAGGCCGGGGGATG
>JAADGM010000146.1 GCA_013152375.1 FCB group bacterium
TCGGAGTTTCAGTAATCGGGATTATCCCCAAGATAGGTGAACGGTACAACAGGAAGCGTAGGAAAGAGAAACAGGCCGGTAAAAACGGAAATAAGGGGCGATATACTCCCAGGTTTTCAGATAGAATGATCACTCATATTGATCCGAAAAATCCGATTGCAGAAGCCTACCGCAGCATTCGAACAAACCTGACTTATTCATTGCCTGATAAGGAGATCAAAAGTCTGATTGTAACCAGTCCCGGTGCAGGGGAAGGAAAAAGTACAACGGTCGTGAATCTTGCCATCACATTTGCCCAACTTGGGAAAAAGACTTTGATCATAGATACTGATCTTAGAAAACCAATCCTGCATCACATTTTTAGCGTAAAGAGAGAGCCTGGCATTTCAAATTACCTGGTTCAGTTCGAGGGCGTGAAAGAAATTGACCCGCTCATTAATAAAACGGAAATACAGAACTTATTTATTTTATCCAGTGGAAAGCTGTTCCCGAATCCAAGTGAGTTGATCGGTTCAGTTAAAATGAAGGAATTAATACAGCAGTTAGTTAACGAATGGGATATTGTCCTGTTTGATTCGCCGCCTATCATGCCGGTTACTGATGCACGAATTCTGTCAAAAAATGTCGATGGTCTGGTGCTGGTGGTTAAATCGGGAACCACCGAAATTATGGCCCTTGAGAGAACATTGGCCATGCTGAACTCAGTGAAATCCCCTGTATTAGGCTGTATTTTAAATGGTTTCACCAGAAGAGATAGTTATTATTATTCAGATTATCAGTACTATTATTACTATGAATACTATGACTACTCTGATAAATAGTAAAACCATAATTACCTGCAAGTAATTAACCCCATGGACATAAAACCCTTAAGAATATTGGCTTATTTCCCAGTATTGTTTCTGTCAGATATTCTCATTGATGCACGCATAGTAGAAAAATGAACGGAATCAATGCAATTTATTGATCTAAACGCACAGTATTTGAGGATAAAACAAAAAGTTGATGAGCGGATTAATGCCGTTCTTCAGCATCACCGATACATCATGGGGCCTGAAATCGATGAGCTCGAACAAAAATTAGCCCAATATGTCGGAACCGATTTCTGTATCTCCTGCTCATCGGGAACAGACGCCCTGTTACTGCCCCTGATGGCTTGGGGGATTGGCCCTGGAGATGCCGTTTTTACGACCCCTTTTACATTTATCGCCACAGCAGAAGTGATTCGCCTGGTTGGGGCAACCCCCGTATTTGTTGATATCGATCCAAAAACATTTAACATAGATTCCGGTGCCCTGTATGACAGAGTCAAGCAGGTAGCTGCAGAAAACAAGTTAACTCCAAGGGTCGTCATTCCCGTAGATCTTTTTGGACTCCCGGCCGATTACGCTGGGATTGACCAGATTGCCAGTGAGTTCGATCTGCTGATCCTCGAAGACGCCGCACAGGGTTTTGGAGGTAGGATCGATGATCGGCGAGCCGGCAGTTTCGGTATGGCTGCGGCTACTTCCTTTTTCCCGGCGAAGCCGCTGGGCTGCTATGGCGATGGGGGAGCCGTTTTCACAAATGATCCACAACTTCATTCGGAACTTGTGTCCATACGAGTCCACGGCGAAGGCCGCGATCGGTATTCGAACGATCGTATTGGTCTGAATGCCAGAATGGATTCCATACAGGCTGCTGTTTTACTGGAAAAATTGGAAATATTCCCGGATGAGCTCAAAAAGAGGCAAAAAATAGCGGACTCTTATCATCAGCAATTGGAGGGAAAAGTGCTAACGCCCGGCAGCCCGGAAAAATTTCACTCCTCCTGGGCACAATATTCTATTTTGTTTGAAAATACTCACAGCAGGGATATCAATCGAGATAATCTCGCAAAACACCAAATCCCCTCGGCCGTTTACTACCCAATGCCCCTTCATCTGCAAAAAGCGTTTGAAGATCTTCCCTACAAACAGGGTGATTTTCCTATAGCTGAGGACATAAGTTCCAGAATATTGAGTTTGCCGATGCATCCGTATCTGGAGGAAAGTGATATTATAAAAATTAGTTCTTTAATAAGTCAATACTGAGCCGGAATGGGTCAGGCAGGCAGACAGACGACAATGGAAAATAAAGGTAAGATCCTGATAACAGGTGTTGCAGGGTTTATCGGCTTTCACCTGGCTTTACGATTGCAGTCGGAAGGGTATGATATCGTTGGTATTGATAATCTTAACGAATACTATGATGTCAATTTAAAAATATCCAGACTCGATGTCCTGAAAACTTCCAGTCATGATAAAAACTATACATTCATAAAATTAGATATTGCAGATAAAAGTAAGGTCGAACAATTATTTGCAGATAATCCCTTCTCCATTGTTATACATTTGGCGGCCCAGGCAGGAGTCAGGCATTCAATAGACGCCCCCCACGCCTATACCGAATCGAATATTACAGGCTTTCTGAATATATTAGAGGGGTGCCGGAGAAATACCGTAAAACAGTTGATATATGCCTCCTCCAGTTCGGTTTACGGAGGCAATACAAAACTGCCCTTCGCCGAATCGGACCGGGTGGATAAACCCCTTGCTTTGTACGGCGCGACCAAGCGTGCAAATGAACTGATGGCCCATGCTTACTCACACTTATACGGATTGTCCACTATCGGCCTGAGGTTTTTTACCGTTTATGGTCCCTGGGGCAGGCCCGATATGGCCCTTTTTCTGTTTACAAAAAATATATTGGCCGGGGAGCCCATCCGGGTGTTTAATTACGGGCATCATGTCAGGAGTTTTACCTATATCGATGACATTGTCGAGGGCATGGACAGATTAATAAAAATTGCAAACTCCCGGGACGCTCACGTTCATCAGGATATTGGAAAATATAAAATATTCAATATTGGTGGTGAAAATGCCGTCAGCCTGATGGATTATATACGCGAGATCGAAAATACCCTTGGGAAACAAGCAATTATCGAATATCTGCCGCTGCAGCCCGGTGATGTTGAGAAAACAGAAGCGGACTCCACAGCATTATCTGAGGCAACAGGCTTCAAACCTCAAATCTCCATTCAGGCAGGAATTAAAAAATTCGTGTCCTGGTATTTGGACTATTACAGCAGAACTTAATGCAGGATTTAATCATTTAATATGAAACTTGTTTTTGTTGTAGGAGCTCGCCCCAATTTTATCAAGGCTGCCCCTGTATTGAAGAACTTTCGCCGGCTCACAGATCATGAATGTCTTGTCATTCATACGGGTCAGCATTTTGATGACAGCATGTCGAAGATCTTCTTAAAGCAGCTTGGGATAGGAAACCCCGATGTAAATCTGGGTGTCGGGACGGGTACACATGCTGTTCAGACTGCGAAAATTATGGTGAAAATTGAGGAGGAACTTCAAAGAATCCAGCCGGACTGGGTTTTTGTCTTTGGGGATGTCAACTCAACTGTCGGTACAACATTGGTTGCAAAAAAGCTGCACATCAAGGTGGCGCATGTGGAGTCCGGTTTGAGAAGCCACGATATGAATATGCCAGAAGAGATCAACAGAATCCTCACCGATCACATTTCAGATTTGCTTTTCGTCACGGAGAAAAGCGGTCTTGAAAATTTACAAAAGGAAGGTATTTCCGAAGATAGAACTTACTTTGTAGGGAATACAATGATTGACTCACTTACGGAGTTATTGCCCGAAATAAACCAGAACACTATCTTGTCAGAATTAAATTTAATTGACAAAGAGTATGTTCTGTTGACGCTGCACAGGCCTTCCAATGTAGATGATCCGGTAAAGCTTGGTTTTATACTCGATAAGATCAGCCGCTGGTCTGCCGGCAAGCAGATATTGTGGCCCGTTCATCCCAGAATTGACAGGGAAAATCTGCAGCTGACAGGGGCCAACTGGAGGTTATCCGCACCCGTCGGGTATTTTCAATTTATCAGTTTGATGAAAAATGCAGCGGCAGTTTTCACTGACAGCGGAGGGATACAGGAGGAAACGACCTTCCTGGGTATTCCTTGTTACACTATCCGGAATAATACTGAGCGTCCGGTAACCTGCACAGCCGGCTCCAATACACTGGTTACCGGTACGATGCTGGGCGGAGACTGGCAGCCTCCGTTAAAGGTGAACAGGCTGCAGCCCCAAATAGAACTCTGGGATGGCAGGGCCGCCACTCGCCTGGTCGAGTGTTTCGAACAGCATATAAACGCAAATCGGATGCTTGAATAAGTGGAGAAAAAAATCATGACGGGTCCGGAACCGGGTAAAATACCGGGACAGTATTTGCGCTACTTTTCCTATGTGCTCATTGCAGTCAATCTTCTGAGTCTGGCTCTGGCTATCTTTCGCATCGCAGATGCGAGAGTGTTGATCGGAGATGAACATTTTTATCATCGGGAGTTGATGAAAATGATCAATGTGGGGGTTTACGAGACTCTGGCTGAGGGGACTTCAACCATGCTCGTAGTGCCGGCCTATATCCTGTATAAAATGGGCTTTCCCACGGTGCTGAGTCTGAAACTGGTCTCTTTCTTCTGTCTGCCGCTGTTTCTTGCGGGTATATATCTGTTTTTAAGAAAGATCTTTAAAAGATCTTTAATGCCGGAACGGATGTAATTCTCCTCGCCGTTCTGACGGCATTTCAGTTTCTGGTGGGCACCAGAACCTTTCTCCTGTTTTTTAACGACGGGCTCATGGCCACTTTTCTGCTGTACAGTGTGTATTATCTTGCCAAAACGAAAAATGAACCTCAATTGCGGTATTATGTTTTTGCAGGGATTCTGTTTGGCTTGAGTTTCGGTGTAAGATTAATTGCCCTCTTCTATTTAACCGGTATCCTGATTTTTTTCGCCATGCAGTTGATCGGCAGAAAACCCAATATTATCAGGGGAGCGGGAATTTTCCTGGTAAGTATTCTCATGACGACCATCATCCTTCAATGGCCGGCTCTGGCAAGATATAAAACCCTTAAATTTGAGAAAAAAGTACCCATAAAAAGGGTTGTGGAGGGATACACCTGTAACTGGACCCAGCTGCAGTATCTGACCCAGCTGAAGCTTGAACAAGGAGAATTGGAAAACTATAATCACGTAGATTTCGCCGAATTGGAACAATATCTGATTGACAATGGGATAAATTCCCTGCCCAAAACGCCCCTGGAGCAGATCACCTGGAATCCCTGGCGGACCATCCGCGAGTTTTTTCATGATCTGTTTATTGACTCGGGTTATATAGTCATCAGAACAACGGGTTTTTTCATTATCCTGGCTTTATTGCTCTGGTGGAATATTCTTTTTAAGAAAGCAGAGTACCCGGAATTTGAGGGCGTACTCCTGCTCAGCCTGGTATCCTTCATTTTAATGGCCACGATCAGTTTGATCATCATTACCTATATCGAGGGCCGCTGGTACACGGTATCCATAGGATTTGTCATCATATTGGGGAGTTATTTTCTGGAGGAGATTTTACGCAGGCGATCACCCTGGGGTTCCCGATTGGTCCTGGCGCAGCTGGTTTACATTTTAGTATCAACGGGTTTGTATTTAAGACCGGTTTTAAGCTGGTTGCAGCACAGGTGAGCATTGCAATGACCGGTATCGAAATGATGAGAAGAATACGATGAGAGCACTGGTTATCGGGGGGGCCGGGTATATCGGCAGCCACGTCGTTCTGGCCCTTTGTGACCGCAATATCGAAGTCACCGTTTTCGATAACCTGTCCACTGGAAAGCGGGAAAATCTGGATGAAAGGGCGCATTTTACCAGGGGTGATATTCTGCTGCAAACTGATTTGGAGCGGGTCTTTCAGGCGGGAAAGTTTGATATTGTTTTTCATTTTGCCGCTTTAAAAGCTCCCGAAGAGTCAATGCTTCTCCCGGGGAAATATGCCAGAAATAATATTACCGGCTCTCTGAGTATTCTGGACGCGATGGATAAATACAATGTGCGTAATATCGTGTTTTCTTCATCATGTGCAGTTTATGGGGAGTCCCGATATATCCCAATCGACGAAAAACATCCGCTCAAACCGATCAATTATTATGGCTATACCAAGCTGGTGATTGAAGAAAACCTGTCCTGGTATGCGCGTCTGGGGAAAATAAATTATGCCGCCCTGCGGTATTTTAATGCCGCGGGCTATGATCTCGACGGCAGGATCCGGGGAAGGGAACAGAATCCGACCAACCTGCTGCCGATCATCATGGAAACCGCCAACGGGGAGCGGCCTTCAATGGAAGTCTTCGGTACGGATTATGAAACGGAAGACGGCAGCTGCATCCGGGATTACATTCATGTTAATGATCTGGCGGAAGCTCATTTTCAGGCCATGCAATATATCATGGGCGGTCAAAAGACACTGATTACGAATCTGGCCACCGGCAAAGGGTATTCTGTTTTGGAGGTCATCGAAAGTGCCGCGAAAATAACCGGCAGAGCAATTGCATATCATCGTGCAGATAGACGGGAGGGCGACCCTGCGGTCGTAGTTGCCGGGACGGACCGCGCTTTGGAGACCTTGGGGTGGCAGGCAAAATACTCGGATATCGATACAATTTTAAAAAGCATGTGGAAAGTTTATAAGCATTAAAGGAAACCTCAGAAATGTCTGAAATTAGTAAAGTACCCCCTGAAAATCACACCATTCTCATCACAGGTGGTGCCGGATTTATCGGGTCGCACCTCGCGGATCTGTTGATCCGTCACGGACACCGGGTCTATGCAGTTGACGATCTGTCCACCGGCAAACAGAGCAATATTCAACACCTGATCAAAAACCCCGGCTTCAGTTTCATCCGCGCAGATATTATGGATGAAATTGTCATGGATCGGCTGTGCTCCGAAGTGGATATCATCATTCACCTGGCGGCCGCAGTCGGCGTTCAGCTCATTGTCAACAATCCCGTTCACACCATTGAAACGAATATCAAAGGCACCGAGGCCGTCTTGAAAAGCGCTTTGAAATACAACTGCCGGGTCCTGATCGCCAGTACTTCAGAAGTGTACGGGAAAGGCTATAAACTCCCCTTTAATGAAAAAGATGATGTGCTGTTGGGCTGTACGGACAAGAACCGCTGGGCCTACGCTGCCAGCAAAATGGTAGATGAATTTTTAGGAATGGCCTATTTCAACGAATATGGTCTGGAAGTCTTCTCAACCCGGTTTTTTAACACGGTGGGTCCCCGCCAGACCGGCAGAT
Organism: FCB group bacterium; assembly: GCA_013152375.1. Lineage (GTDB taxonomy): Bacteria > Fidelibacterota > Marinisomatia > SCGC-AAA003-L08 > JACNLC01 > JAADGM01. Next base: position 7,188 of record JAADGM010000146.1, read on the forward strand.
ATGGCATGGTCATCCCCAGGTTTGTGCGGCAGGCTCTGAAAAATCAACCCATCACCGTGTATGGTGACGGGCAGCAGCAAAGATGTTTTTGTGATGTTCGGGATGTGGTCAAAGCCGTAGAACTGCTGGCACTCAACGACGGGGCCGTAGGAAAGGTTTTTAATATCGGCGGAGATGAAGAAATTTCCATCATCGACCTGGCGGAAAAAGTGAAAACCCTCACGAATAGTCGGTCCGAAATTGTAAAGATACCCTATGATCAGGCCTATGCCCCGGGATTCGAGGACATGCTAAGAAGGGTCCCGGATATTGGACGGGTAAACCAACTGATCGGCTGGAAATCCGGGATCTCATTAGAAGAAACTTTGAGATCTGTGATCGAATTTGAGAGTCGTAAGTCACATTAAAAACAGACCCCAAACAACCCATAATTCGGTGAGCAGAACCCAAAGAGTCGTTGAGGCACTCAAAGCCAGCTATGTCTCGCTGGCGGTTAAATCAGCCCTGCGGCTGTTTGTAACCCCTTTTTTCCTGTCCCATCTCGGAGCCGAATTGATGGGGATGCGGTCGTTCATCCGGGAATTCCTGAATTACATTAATACGGTGAACTTTGGCATACCAACGGCTATCAGCGCCTTGGTTGCAAAAAATCTCAAGCAGGGTAAAGACCGGGGAGAAAACGGTAAAGTCCTGAAAATGCTCAGGGCCGCAGGTCAGCTGCAGCAGCTCATCGCCGTCATTGCTTTCTTCATCGCCATCGTGGTTGCCATATTTCTGAATAAAATTGTGGAGGGGTTACCGCCTGAAAACCTGCAGATGGCCCGGGTCTATACGCTGATAACCGGTTTCGTGATAGCTTTGACACTCAGCTCAGGCGTGTATGCCGCCGTCATCAAAGGACTCCAGTATATTGCACAGAGCACCTATTATAATATTATCAATACGCTCATTACTACTATCCTGGGAGTTGTCCTGGTTTATTACGGCTGGGCTTTATACGGTCTGGCCCTTGCAGCTCTTATCGGTGTCTTGTTTTTCTTTGTCCTTGTGAGAAGACTAACTGCCCGGGCGGGAATCCGCCTGCAGTTGTTTAAGCCGCCCCTCGAATATGGTTCAATCCGGGATGTGCTGGGGATCAGCGGCTGGGTGTTTGTGGCTTCCATCGGTGGGATGCTGAGCCTGCAGAGTTCACGGGTCATTTTAGGCATAACCCCCGGTCTGGGCATGGTGGCGGTGAACAAATATTCACTGCTCATGGCATTGCCGCTCATTCTAAAAACCCAGGCTAACCGCTTCGCCGTACTGATGCGGCCGGGTCTGACCCAAAAATATTTCAACGACGAGTCGAAAAACGGGGCGATTCGCATCATAACCGTATTATTGAAAGTTTACAGTTTTCTCGCAGTTTCCGTTTTCATTGTCATCTGGCTGATCAACGGTCTCTTCGTCAAACGCTGGGTGGGTCAGCAGTATTACGCGGGAGACACGGCCAATCTGTTTATTGCACTGGTGACTTCCATGTTCATTTTCACCTTCAGCTATAAAATGCTGCTG
>JAADGM010000057.1 GCA_013152375.1 FCB group bacterium
GAGTTTCCCTTTCAGTTGAGTATGGTGCCCCTACCTGTTATGGGAATTGCCCCATAATTGCCTACAATGTTTATCGTGAGGGCACCCTCCTTGCCGAAGGGCTCAGCGAAAACACTTATACTGACGGTGGTCTCGGCCTTGCCGAAGCCCATTGCTATACTGTGACAGCGCATGACGGCACCTATGAATCCGACCCCTCCAACGAAGCCTGTGCCGCCACTTTTGACTGCAACGGTGTGGCCGGTGGTGAGGCCTTCATCGACGACTGCGGAAACTGCGTCGGCGGAGACACGGGCCTGGATGAAAATTATGCTATGGACTGTGCCGGAGTCTGCGATGGAGAATCCGCCATCGACGACTGCGGTGACTGTGTCCTCCCGGACGATTTTAATGGCGCCATGGACTGCAACGGTGTCTGCTACGGTGAATCTCTTGTGGACGATTGCGGCGACTGTGTCCTGCCGGACGACTTCAACGGTGCCATGGACTGTGCTGGCGTCTGTGATGGTGAATCTCTCGTGGACGACTGCGGCAATTGCGTTCTGCCGGACGACTTCAACGGCGTCATGGACTGCGCCGGCGTTTGTGACGGTGAATCTCTTGTGGACGACTGCGGTGACTGTGTCCTGCCGGACGATTTCAACGGTGCCATGGACTGTGCCGGTGTCTGCTACGGTGAATCTCTTGTGGACGACTGCGGCGACTGCGTTCTGCCGGACGATTTCAACGGTGCCATGGACTGTGCCGGTGTCTGCTACGGTGAATCTCTCGTGGACGATTGCGGCGACTGTGTCCTGCCGGACGATTTCAACGGTGCCATGGATTGTGCCGGCGTCTGCTACGGTGAGTCTTACACGGATAACTGCGGGGTCTGTGACGATGATCCTGACAACGATGATCTGACCTGCAGCGGTTGTATGGATGCGAGTGCCATCAATTACGATCCTCTCGCAACCCTCCCGGACGGATCCTGTATCTTTGAAGTTCCCGTTGATCCGGATCTCGGTGCCATGTTCGAAACTGAGGACGGGTCCATCATCATCGTGATCCCCGAAGGAAATATATTCTATGTTGACGGTGAAGTCTCCCAGGAAGTTATCATCACCATTCAACAGTACCTGGGAGACGGTCTGCGCCTGACTGTGGATGAAATGCTTAACAATATTCCGGCTGATTATGAATATGGCGACAATGGGATTTTTGCTTTTACGCCTTTTGACCTGGTCATGACAGAGCCGGCCACGCTCACAATCCCGTATTGGTCCTTTGCCGGCGACGAAGCTTCGATGGAAGTGCTGTCCCTGGACGGTATCGATGATACCACCTGGGCTCTTATTCCCGGAGCCATCTGTGCTGACGGGACCTGCGAGTTCACAACTACTACGCTGGGGCTCTTCATTGTCGTACGGCACGTCCCAGGGATCGTGGATTGCGCGGGCGTGGAAGACGGAAGTGCCTATATTGACAACTGCGGTGACTGCGTTGGCGGAACCACCGGGCTGGAACCCTGTCAAATCGACTGCATGGGCGCCTGGGGTGGAGATGCAGTCTCAGACGACTGCGGCAATTGCGTCCTGCCGGCTGACTTCAATGCAGCCATGGACTGTAACGGTGACTGTGACGGAACGGCCTTTGTAGATGGCTGCGGCTACTGCGTCGAAGGTAATACGGGATTGAATGAGAATTATGCCCTCGACTGTAATGGTGTCTGCGACGGAACTGCCATTGAAAATGAATGTGGCTGCGTCGCCGGTGATACGGGTCTGGCCGAAGATTTCTGTTACGGCTGTACGGATGATTCCGCCACAAACTTTGATCCGGATGCCACACTGGCCTGCAACGGGGATAACAGCTGCTGCGAGTATGTTCAGGAGATCATGCTCTATTTCGGCGCCGTTGATCAGGCTGCCGGTACCATGGAGATCTGGATGAGCAATAATGGACCTGAGCCGGTTGCGGGTTTCCAGTTTAACGTCAGCGGCGTCAATGTCACCGGCGCTTCCGGTGGTACTGCAGACAGTCACGGTTTTATGGTCAGTACGAATCCCGACGGAACCGTCCTGGGCTTTATCCTGGGGATCAGCTATATCGAACCCGGTGATGAAATGCTGACAACGCTAAGTTTTGACGCCCTCACCGACAATCAGTCCTGTATCTCAGGAGCTGTCATATCCGGTCCCCCCGGAGTGGGTGCACTACCGGTTGTTTACGGGGATTGCGTGGGATACGAGATCTTCGGCTGTATGGACCCGGCTGCGGTCAATTACAATCCCATTGCCAACAATGACGACGGCAGTTGTCAGTACGGTGGCTGTACGGATGCAGGTGCGTGTAACTTCGATGAAAACGCAGATGTGGACGATGGCAGCTGTCTCTACCTGGATTGTAACGACGAATGCGGCGGCAGCGCCTATCTGGATGACTGCAGCTATTGTGTGGGCGGCTCCACCGGTCTGGATGAAAATTATGCCATGGACTGTAACGGAGACTGTGACGGAACCGCGTTTCTCGACGACTGCGCGGAATGCGTCAGTGGGAATACGGGTCTGGACCCCAACTGGGCCATGGACGACTGCGGCGTCTGTTTCGGAGGGAATGCCGATATGGATTGTAATGGTGACTGTTTTGGTGATGCCTACGAGGATGACTGCGGCTATTGTGTCGGCGGCAGCACGGGTCTGGAGGAAAACTTCGCAGTTGACTGCAACGGTGACTGCGACGGTACGGCCTTCATTGACGACTGTGGTGAGTGTACCGGCGGCAACACGGGTTTGGATGAAAACTATGCCATGGACTGTAACGGAGACTGCTTTGGAGATGCCGTTACCGATGACTGCGGTTACTGCGTGGGCGGAAACACAGGGCTGGATGAGAATTATGCCATGGACTGTAACGGAGACTGTGATGGAACCGCCTTTATTGATGACTGCGGTAATTGTGTGAGCGGCAATACGGGCCTGGACCCGGATTATGCCATGGACTGTTACGGAGATTGTGACGGGACGGCTTTCATTGACAGCTGTGGTAATTGCGTTGGCGGTAACTCGGGCATGGATGAAAACTATGCCATGGACTGCAACGGCGACTGCGACGGCAGCGCCTTCATAGATGACTGCGCGGAATGCGTCGGCGGCAATACGGGGATGGACCCCAACTGGGCCATGGATGATTGCGAGGTCTGTTTCGGAGGGAATGCCGACATGGATGACTGCGGTGTCTGTTTTGGCGGGAATGCCGATATGGACTGCAACGGAGATTGCTTCGGTACCGCTTTCGTTGACAGCTGCGGCGAATGCGTTGAGGGCAATACGGGTCTGACCGAAAACTATGCCTTCGACGACTGTGGTGTCTGTTTTGGCGGGAATGCCGATATGGACTGCAACGGCGACTGTTTCGGAACGGCCTTTTTTGATCAGTGTGATCAATGCGTCGGGGGCGAGACGGGCATGGAAGAAGACTGGGCTGTAGATGACTGCGGTGTCTGTTTTGGTGACAATGCCGATATGGACTGTAACGGCGACTGCTTTGGCGAAGCCTTTGAAAATGAATGCGGCTGCGTTGGGGGTAACACCGGTCTGGCAGAAGATGTCTGCTACGGTTGTATGGACCCCGGGGCTGTTAACTTTGATCCCGATGCCGTGTTCGAAGACGGAAGCTGCATCTATACCATGACCCTCGAAACGACGTTATTGCCGAATCAGTTGAACAATATCTCGTTGTTTGTCGATCCCACGGACCCGGATGTTGAAAATATGTTTGCCGGATTTGACCTTCTGCTGCTCAAAGATGACGCGGGTCATTATTATGTACCCGAAGCCAATGTCAATCTGGTGGGCAGCTGGATCCTGGAAAAGGGATATAAGATCTACATTAATGGTGACAGCGAACTCATTTTGGCTACCGATGGTACGCTGGCAGTACCGGAAGATCATCCGATTTCACTGTCCCCGTTCATGATGAACAATATCGCCTATCTGCGGAACGATGCGCTGGCAATAGCGGATGTCCTCGCGGATGTGCCCGTGCTGCTGGTCAGGGATGACGACGGACATTTTTACGCTCCCGGCGTTCCGGTGAACACAATCGACGATACGGGCGGTATGCAGCCCGGCAGCGCCTACGAGATTTTCCTGTCCGGAATGGAAGCTGCTGAATTTACCTATCCGGCCTATGGAACGCTGGCGAGAACTCCCATTGTCAACGAAGACTATTTTGCAACGCTCAGCGAACATTATGAGATTGCAAAAAGCGGAACCGCGACTCCCATCATCATAACAGATCTTGAAGGAACGGTTGAAATCGGCGATGAACTTGCCGCTTACGCCCATGGAGAGTTGGTGGGTGCTGCACGGATCAGCGACCTGAATGCGCCGGTGGTCATCGCCGCCTGGGAGGCCTTCTCCGATTACGATCTCGAGCTGCCCGGATATCGGAAAGGGGATGCCATTGAGCTGCGGCTGTGGAGCAATGCGCTCGGTCGTGAGTTACCGGTCATTGCCAATCTGGATAACGACTACTACGGTGCTGCACCGCTGTCAACCGGTACCGTCATGGTAACGGACGCAGCAGAGGTGGTTGACGGATTCATGCTCACGAACAATTATCCCAATCCGTTCAATCCGGAAACCTCTTTCGAATTTGTCGTGCCTTTTGCCACAACGGTCAGTCTGGACATCTATGATATTACCGGGCGGCATATCCGCACACTGGTTTCCGGCGACGTATCTTCAGGGCTGCATCGCGTGGTCTGGGATGGATTGGATTCTGCGAACGACCCCGTCTCTGCAGGAATGTATCTCTACACTCTCAGAAGCGACCAGGTGACCCTTACAAAGAAGATGGTAATGATGAAATAATATCAATAAACACACCGTTTTTATCCGCGGTTTTGCGGTTAATGGCGGCATAAGCTTTAACATGCAGGGCCGGGGGTGGCAATCACTCTCGGCCCTCTTATTATTCGTCAGGGGACGCATTTCATCGAGATTAAGGTTGTCAGGATGAATAGAAGATAATTGCTTGTGTCAACACCCAGGAGGTTGAAGATGAATAAAAAAGCAGAACATCGCCAGCAACCCCAACGGAGTTGAATATGAATTGAAGGTAATGACCGGTGCTTTAACCCTGAATGGGTTGAACAAAAAGTCAGCGTTTACGGCAACCCTGCAGAGGTTGAATTATTTCTCTGTACCTTTCTTAGCGTAAGAAAAGTACCCAAAGAAACATGCGCTGACAGAAAAATCCCTGCTCCGGGCCATCGCCCAGCGCTCACCGGGATTTTTTTTAAGGCGCGAGTCGTTCACCATGCGGATGGTGTTAAAATCCATAGGGCTGTCTTTGAACCTGCAGAACTACGAAGGAGGTTAATCTGAAAAGAACGTCCCTCAACCCTGAAGGGGTCGAACATCAAAGATCAGCGCTACATTAACAACCCCGCAAGGGTTGAATATGAATAGAAGGTAATAACCGGCGCCACAACCCTGAAGGGGTTGAACATCATCAAGGCAGCACCAATGTCAATGCCAGTCCGGCTAAATTGTCAATCTTCCACTGGTGGGGGATTATTTCTTTTTTGCGTACATCTCGTCGAACGCGTCCAGGGCTTTATCCGCCAGCGTGTTTACGATGACATCATAACCGGTGTAATCTGATTTCGCGTTCTTTCCCTTTTTCCATCTGACGATCTGGGATGACTTGAACCCTTTGGCGAAATGGCCGTGTGCATACATGGTACCCGGCGACCAGAATTTGGCGGCAATCTTCTGCGGGGGTTTGGGTACCGGGTTTGGTCCGTACATGAATACATCCACTCCCGACAGCCAGACGCCTTTTTTATTAGACGAGGATGTATGGGACAGGACAGCCAGGGCGTCCAGCCCCAGACTTTGACGTAAGTTTTCCAGACTGGTCAGCGCTGTAGCATCCGTGAACAAGTGGGTCATGATGCTGCGATATCCGGTGGCCGCTCCTGAAGCGGTGGGATTCTTCTTCAGCCAGTCCGCTATACTAAGGGTAGCTTTGGCCAGACCGGACATTTCCAACTGATATTCGGAGTAGCTCTTCTTTTGCTGATCCGTCTGGAGAAATTCCTCCGGAGTGAGCAGTTCCATACCATGGTCCTTGAAAGCGGTTTTCAATTGGGGAACTGCGATTTCCGCCATCTCGGTAGTGAAAATATTAGCGCCTTTTTCAGACAGTCCGAAGCTGGTCTGATACACACCGCCATAGGTATGGGCCATGGCATTGAACTTGAAATCGGACGTATCATAGAGATATACGGAGATCAGCCCCACACGAACCGGTCGTGTGCCGTTCTGCTGTAATTGTTTCACAGAATTGATCTCATGGGACAGGGTGAGGATTTTCTTGTACAGCTTTTTTTCATTCTTGGCCCAATCCGCCAGTGTTTTCTCTCCGGCAAATGAGAGGGATGAGAGTAAAATCCAGAAGATTATCACCCCGAAAACAAATCTGAAATGGTGAGTGGCAGAATGGTTGAATTTCATAAATGAGCTCCTTTTTCGTTTTGTATTAGTTAATTGTACAGTCTCACCAATTGTTGAGATAATGTAATATAAGTCATTTAATATATAAGATTAAAATAATTATAACGGAGACTAATAAACAACCATATCCATACATCGTTTATCAGTAAACCTGGCTAGTCGTCCCTGAAAAAGTATTGAACACATTGATAATTAATGTATTATGTTAGACAGTAAGTATCGTAAATTACCGGATAGTTAATCAACCCCTAAAAAAACACGGTGATTTATGCAGTCAAAAAAGACCTATGAAAGCCCTGATTTATTCAACAGCCGTCTGGAGAATATTTTAAACCACACCATTGATCCCGGCAGTATGACCTGTTTTAGAAACCGCATCGGCCAATCGGGCACCGGGCAATTATTCAAAGAACTATCTCAAAGGTGTAATTGGTGATCAGATCAATGCCTTACCATTTGGTTGTGGTTTAATATGAGAAAACTGCTGGCTGTTTTCTTACACCCAATCCAAATCTGGCTTTATAAACTTATAAAAAGCATGAACACCGGATATCAACTTAATTTTAAACTCTGTTAAACCCCATAATACTGAGTTTTCAGGAACGACTAAATTACACCATGAACGATTTACAGAAATTACTTTCAGCAGGCAGCCTGGTGCTGTTGCTCCTTCTGCCGGTGAGCTGCAGTTCGTGCAGTAACCCGACCCTTTCCGAGATAATCTCCGGCTGCACCGACCCCGCCGCACTGAACTACGACCCCTCGGCAACAGTAGATGACGGCAGCTGTACCTATGAAACAGTTCCACTCCCTGAGGACTACTTTGCTTTCAATCAGTCTCTGGCCCAGGCTTTTTATTTCATTGCAGATGCCGTGATCAATGATGCCCCATTGGATACTCTTGACTGGATCGGTGCTTTCAAGGACGGGATTTGTGTCGGGGCCAAGCGCTGGGCAGGTAACTTTACGGACCTGCCAGTCATGGGAGATGACGGTAATCCCGAGACGACCGGATATTTGCTGCCGGGGGAGGTTCCGGACTATATTATTTATGACGCCTCGGCCAACGCCTATTATTCGGCGGTAGCCTCTGCAGAACAGCCCTGGTATAATAATGATATTGTGAACATCGATCTGATATGGGTCATCACCGGCTGCACCGATCCTCTGGCAGAAAACTTCGACGCAGATGCCACCAGCGATGACGGCAGCTGCACCTATGCCCAGGGTCCGCATTTTATCATGCAGATAACAAATACGGGCGAATCCCACCTCGTCGTGATCAAACCCTCAGTCGACGCCCTGCAAAGCGGGGACGAAATCGGCTTGTTTGATCTGCAGGGGCTCACAAACTCCGGAGATTGCTCAAATATCACCGGGGAGGTCCTGGTTGCGGCTGGTGAATGGACCGGCGAACAGTTGAATCTCTCTGCCATCGGATCGGTGGATAACTGCAGTTTGGGAGGTTACCAGCTGCCCGGATATGTGGAGGGCAATGCGATCGTTTTGAAGGTCTGGCGTCCGGCTTCACACATCGAATTCGACACGGAATTCACCCTGGAAAGCGGTATCGCTACCTGGGGAGGGCAGGTGCCCCTGACTGCGATATCAGCAATAACACTCCTGTCACAGGAGTGATTTCCGAAAACAACTCACTAATGGGAGACGCTGTTCAAACCGGGGAGCATTGTCTGCAGTAACTTGGTGTCCAGCTGACTTTCCCAAAGCCCGGCAATTCTGGCTGCCATCACGATGAACACGAAAATACCCGTTACCGCAATAGCTACACGTTTAGCATTCCAGAAGGAATTGCGTACTCCCAGCATTTTAAAATCCAGGGCATCCTGAATCGGGCACACCTCTACACATTCCATACAGCCGGTGCATTCAGGGGACAGGATCCCGGCCTTTGTGGAGACCGGCAGATCGGCTGGACAGGCTTTCGTACAGATGCCGCAATCGGTACAGGCATCAGGTCTCCGTTCGATGCCCGTCGGGCTGAACATGGCAAATAAGCCCATCAATGCGCCGTAGGGACAGAGGTACCGGCACCAGAAATTTTTTATCAGCAGGGAAAATACCGCGAGGAGTAATAAAACCGAGATTGTGAATACACTCATTTCCGTGAAAAACCGCAGCATTTTTACATCCGCCAACTTCCAGTAAGGAGAATCAAAAAAACTTTGCAGGGAGGCTTTGTCCATGCTGATGGCGGCAAAAGCGAAAAAAGCCAGTAAGAGATATTTCAGACTTCTCAAAGGAACATCGATGAATTTGTACAGGGAATAATTTTTCCCGAACAGCCTGCCGCCCAGTCGATACAGCCATTCCGAAAGGGTCCCCACGGGGCAGACCCAGCTGCAGAAGGTTTTTCGCAGAAGCCATGCGATGAAGGCCGCAAAACCGAGGATGACCATTCCGGCGGGATGAATTTTCTCCCACAAACCGGTTATCAGGAATTGTTTCCAGCCCATCAGGGAACCGATGGGGAGAAATCCGTCAACACCATTGGGCCGTGGAATAGCGCTCCCGCCATAGCGCGCCACCTGCCCCAGCCAGAAATAGTACTGGATACCCATGATCAGGGTTACGATGAAGAATGCCAGCTGAACCCGGTTACGGATTTTCCAGTCCCTTATCTTCAGGCCCTTACGCCTGTGTTTTTTAGGGGAGTCGTTCTTTTTCAATTTATCGGCAGAGAATTTCAGTGTGAACATCAAGAAACGCGGTCAAAGGCAGCTGAGGGTTACGTCCGTCTTCAATTGAACTGAAATTCGAGGGAAAGCTGTGCGGAGCTGCCGAAAACACCCATGGGGATAACCGCATAGTCGATCCTGGTTTTCCCCAGTGCTGCGAGGGATACGGTGAGGCCGGCGCCAAAAGTCAGCGCCTCGTTCACATGGTTCAGGCGATAACCGCATCTGAGATACAGACTTTCCCGGAACCCGTACTCCAAGCCCAGCCCCAGGTATTCGGGACTGTCGTTAGGATGCACCGCATCCAGGGCAAAGATAAGGCGGTTTGAAGGGCCGCCGCTAAATACGGCCTTTTCATCGCCGATGAGCGTACAGCCGATGCCGATACGGATCAGCATGGGCAGCGGCCAGGATTGTGTTTTGAGATCTGCATCGGTGGAATAATTACCATCCACATCATCGTCGATATCTGCAGGATGCAACAGGTCGCGGCCGGAATATGTCAGTTCTCCTCCAAAATTCGAAAGCGAGATACCGATACGGGTATCGTAAAAATTGGTCCGGAGGATGGACCCGAGATCGAATGCGACTGTGCCGGCTGTTTCATTGTAGCCCGAGAGGCGGATGTATTTCAGGGTCAGACCGTATGAAAACCGGTCACTGAGGCGCATGGCATAACTGGCGCCGACAGCCAGATCGAGAGTGGAGTAATAGATCCCGGTCCCCTCAGGCTGGTTGACGGTGGTTACTTCTTTTTCGCCCATGGTCAGTGCCGAGACAAAGAAACCGACAGTACCCACCCTGCCCTGTGGGAAGGCCATGCTCAAGTATTCATGTTTAATATCCAGCACCCAGGGGTTGTGATAAAGTGAAAGGGAGGGACTTCGCAGGTTTGCCAGACCGGCCGGGTTCCAGTAGGTTGCCGAGCCGTCATCTGCGAGAGCAACAAAACTGCCGCCCATCCCCAAAGCACGGGCACCCACACCGAGTTTTAAAAACTGTGCTGTGGTCGTGCCGACTTTATCAAATTCAGCGAAAATAAAGGCAGTTAGAATTCCGATCAGAAGTATTGTTTTTTTCATCGTATTACCAAAAACCTTCCCTGTGTGCTGTAACCATCAGCTGTGGCGGCATAGTATAAATAGGTGCCCGGCGCAATGAACTGATCGTTGCGCGTCCGCATGTTCCAGAACTCATAACCCGTGGGAGCATTATGTTCCACCGTGGCGATCCTTTCCCCCGCCAGGGTATAAATTTTGATAGTACATCGATCGGGAAGATTTCGAAACTGCAATTTTTTCCCGAATTCACTCGTTTCCCAGGCATTCGTAACGACATAGGGGTCCGGGACAACCCGGAGATTTCGCAAGGGGTTATCACCTTCGCCGGAAAGCGGTTCACCGCCGGCTGTGGTGCCGAAGCTGTACGAAATACTTTCTCTGAAAGGTTTGTAAGTGCGGATGGTAAATTCATCCCCGTCAGAGGGTGCCGCCGCATCGATGATCTCCATATCACCGTTGACAGTCCAGGAAGTATCCGGTTTGTTATTTGTGAACAGAAACATATAATTTGGAATGGTGTCTCCCACGGCCGTGGTGTCGATTTTTTCCAGGATGAAGAAATCCACATGCTTCTCATACCAGCCGGGACTGCCATGGAGGTAGCCGAGCCCTCCGGGTTCCAGATCCCAGCCGAGGGGACTGTAATAGAGGCTGCGGTACTCCGGCGGGGCGGGGATGGCGAACTCGCATAAAGTCGTGCTGGCGGAGACATCAACCGGATTATCCGGGTCGGCAATATTTTCAACACGGATGGGGACATGCTGGGTTTCACTCTGATAATCCCCTAAAAACGCATCGAACCAGGCTACGTCGGACCCGCCGTCGTAGTCCACGATGATCTTCCAGTCATCGAAGGTAGAGACATCTCCCTGTATCATTTGACTTCCGGAACCGGGATCAATACTCTCATAACGCCAGTCAAACGTGCAGGTATCTCCGGAGACTTTAGTCCATCCCAGTGATTTCACACCGCTCTGAGAGTTCCTGATTTTAAGTCTCATCCCATCCACCACCGGCAGGTTGTCCCCGGATTCATCTGTCAGGGGATGGTTGCGGAAGAGTGTATCCATCAGGGTTGTATCCACGAGCGTAAAACCGTAACCGTAGGTAGTGTCTGCATCGTTGACGGAGAGCACCACCTGCTGGCTGAAGGTAATTTTATAACCGTGTCCGGTGACGGCCTCGGGTTCCACGATCTCAACACTGACCGTACCGTCACAATCGCCCCCCAAAGGTGCCAGATTGCCTTCGGGCACCAGCGGCTCGGAGATATTATTGGCCGGGACACCGGGGACGGCGGAAACAGTGTGCTGTTCAAATACGGAAGCGCCCAGCGGGTACAGGTAAGATTGTTCAAGGCTGTCCGGGTTTTGATTGCCCCGGTCATAGGCTGAAACACAGTACCAGTATTCCAGGCCGTCCACCAGATTGGAATCCGTAAAGGTGTGAGTCAGCCCGGTGTTGTAACCCAGGTGCTGGGGATAGGCAGGATCGGCTCCCTCCACAGCATCGATTTTATCGAAAATGGCGATCGGCACATAACCTGCCAGGTTTCCGTAAATATCGGTAATCTCATCTCCCCAGGTCAGACCGCGGTCGGTACTCCGAAAAACTTTGTACCCCTCAAAATCCTGCACCCCGGTGAGGACATCTACTGCGCTCTCCGAAGGCTCCGAATTCCAGTACAGGGTCACCTTTTCGGCTCCCGGCACGGCATGGACGACGGGAGGATCAGGCGGTCCTGAACCCTGAAAATAAAGCTGGTACATTTCGTTGGCGATACGGACATTGGCCATGAGATCTGTAGTATCCGGCTGCATTGGTACGGTGCCGGCGTCCCCCATGATCAGTCCCAGGGATAGTTTTACCACGGAATCCGCCGGGATCGAGACGGGTCCGCAGGAGACAATAAAATTGATGGCATCACCCCCCAGCTCGACGCCGGTTTCCTCATCCAGCCAGAGGGGGTAAAATGCCTCCAGAGAATCGGCCTCAGTGGAATCGAAATGCGGATCGGAACCGTGGAAATAATAATCAGGATCCACTAGATCTGTATCTGTCGGATCACTGACCATCAGGGCCCAGATCTTTTCATCCGTGTCCGGGGTAACGCCGCGGCTGAAATGATGGAAATCCGTAATCCCGATCTGCCCCGGTGTGTCATATATCCGCAGCCCCACCATACCCAGCGGGTCATTGGTGTCGGCCCAGGTTCCGCTGGCCTGATTGTCAAGGTCATAGACATACACCAGATCCCGAATCCCATCGCCGTCGGAATCGATGAAATTCAGATAATCATGATTATCGTAATCCGGCCTGAACTTAGCGATAAATCCAAGGTAGATATCCTCCAGATCACTGCCGCTGGTGTTGTAGATATTGAAATCCCAGAAGATCACATCTTCCGCATAAGGCCGGCCGTAACTATAGGCTGTCTGCTCAACTTCAATGCCCACGCGGCCCTGTGTGTTATAGTCATCATTATAAATACAATAGGCGTCCCGATCGGAAGTAAATTCACCCATCCGCTCAACCAGCGTATCCGGGAAGTCAGGATTGGTGACATCAATCCTGAAATAGCCCGGCCAGTACCGGTCTTCGGTGTCCACCCAATAGCCGCCGTCATCGTAATAGCCCAGCGGCCAGGTTTCTCTGAAATCGCTGGAAGCCATGAAGGGCGTGTCGTCGGATACCGCTGTGATCTCGCCGGAGAACTGATGCCCGAAGGCATCATCCAGAGGCAGCCAATCCTGCACCCGGGTCATGGATTGGGTGAGGGTTTCAATTACATTTGTGTCATTCACCGCTACAACCAGACCCAGACCGAAGGCATATTGTCTGACGGAACTTGCATTCCGCGGCCAGTGAGCTGCATTGGTGAACCAGACATGAAAATTTGCCAGATCACCGAAATTATCCGTATTCACCTGCAGCTGCCCCTTGTCGAGGACGCCCACGGCCTTCGGCGAAGTCGTGTGAGAGCGGGACAGAAGATCCGCTTCAGGATCGTTGTGGCAGCCGCTGCACATATCATCAGCCCATGTTGTCGCAATCAGAGTGAGCAACAGCCCTGAAAAAAATAAAAATCCTGTCGTTTTCTGATGTAGAAGTTTCATTTGCTTATGCCCAAAATATCTATAATTCAATGGAGGCCCCCAATTTGATGGTTCGTCCCGGTCCTACCGAAGCGGGATTATGGTCTGCATCCTGGGATGAACCCACTGAACCGACCGTACCGGAATCGAAAGGCTTGCCGGTAATGGAATAAACCCTCAGAACATTCTGGTGATCGGTCAGATTAATGACTTCCAGGAACAGGGTGAACAGGCTGCGGTCTAATTGAATACGCTTTTTAATTCTTATATCAGCAGAATATGTCCAGGGCATCCTGGCGGAATTGATTTCAACCCGTACGCTGGGATCAACATAGGGGGTATAGGGCAGACCGCTGGCTGCGGTGAACAAAAGATTTGCGGTAATGTTATTGAGCAACGGTACAAAGCCGCGGCTGGGCGTCACCAGATTAACATCCAGGGAAATGTCATGCCGCTGATCAAAATCCAGATAAAATTCTTCGTGGGGAACTTCTTCCAGGAAATAGGCAGAAAAGTATCCGCTCAACGGTGTTGAGTTATTTCCCTTGGCCACGGACAGGGTATAATTCAATGAGCCGCTTATCATCCCCGACGGCCGTTTGCGCAGGGTGATATCAATACCTTTTACACTGGCATAGTCCGTATTGTCAAAGACCACATACTGCTCGGACAGATAACGGATCTGCACTGTTGAGAGCAAGTCCCGGATGTCTTTCATCCAGGCAGTTACCTCCAGGGCAATATTCTGTGAAAGAGATTGCTTCAGGCCCGTTTCAAAGGAGACGGTTTTCTGGGATTTGATCCTGGGATTTCCCAGCAGTGGGAGGGATGCACTTACATCCTTACGGGCATTGTAAGTGATGGCGTTGAAGTCGGGAGACTGGAAAAAATGACCATAGGAAAAGTGAAAAACGCTTTCCTCCGACAGCGGGTAGGCAATCCCAATCCTCGGGCTCCACTTAGATTCCGCCGGTACATCCAGAATGGGCGCAGGCAGGTAAGCCGCTGCGGTGGAATCCCACACCACAAAATGCTGTACATCCTGCCACATACCGGTTGCCGGATTCAGATAGTCATACCGCAGGCCCAAATTCAGATTCACATAGTCAAACTCAAATTTATTTTGCACATAAAACGAGCCCTCTGTGGGAGTGAAAGTGCTGTCATCAATAAAATTAACACCACTCGTCCAGGGTTCTTCTTCGTGGTAAATATCTAAATTATGGCGGGTGAAAGTAAAACCGGATTTCAGCTGGCTGTTCTTCGTCATCTGTAAGGTGAGGTCGTATTTTATCAGATCGGAGGTACTCAGGTTATTGGTGTAAACCCCCTGGTCTCCCGATGCATAAAAATAAACGGACGCATCCGTGAGGGGTTTGGTGTATTCATCGGGTGTTTTACTGCCCACGGCTGTGTGCGTCCCGACCCTGAAACGCGAAAGCGAGAGAGAATGATAAAAAGACTGGGACGTCGTCTGCGTCAGCTTCAGCATTATCCGGTCATTTGTTTTGAGTGTGTGCGTCTGGTGCAGCGGACGATATTTCCAGGGGTGGGAATAATTCTGATAGAGATGTCCGGTGGTTTGCAGGTCCGCAATGAGTTTCAGCTTGGGTGTAATTCGAGCCGAAAGGGTCAGCTGGTTGTCTTGCAGGATACTGATGCCGTGGGGCAGCGGACTGTCGAGGACTTCATAATAAAAGGAAGAGAACCAGTTGACGGGCGTATGGGGAATCTGCCCTCCGAGGTTCAGGTTCAGGGAGCCGGATACCGGCAGGTTCAGGAGGGGGAGTACGGGTTTTAATGCGCCCGCAGGATAGTTGTCGAGATAGGTGAACAGATGGTCCTGCAAGTTTACATATCGATAGGCGGAATCCTGCACAGAGGCAAAGGCAAATTTTGAATGATAGGGAGAAGCGTTCAATTGATCGGATATCAATTCCAGTTTCCCTTTCAGTTCCGGGGTTCCTTCTTTTGTGATAAGGTTCACCACAGCCGACATGGCCTGTCCGTATTCGGCATTAAAGGTCCCGCTGATAATGCTCATTTCCTGAATCGTATTCTGATTCACCGTACCGGAGAAATCGCCGCTCATGGGGTCCTCCACAATTACACCGTTGATCATGTACAGGATTTCCCGCGTCCGGCCGCCCCGTACATGAATGCCGCCGTCGGCATCGGTCGTAAATCCGGCGCTGGTGGCGAGAACATCTTTAAAGTCGTGAACCGGCATATTGATGATCTCGTCTGCGCCTACTATCGATACTTTTGAAGTAATATCCGTACGGATCAGAGGACGCTCCGCGGTGACCGTAACCACCTCGGCATCGAGAGCGGATATTTCAAGTGTGGCGTCCAGTCTGGTCGTATGATCCGAGATCAGCCGGACTTCCTGCTGAATGAGCGTTTTGTAACCAATACTGGAAAAGCGGATGTCGTAGAGTCCGGGCGGGATATTCAAAATATAATAATCCCCGTTTTCATCCGATGCGGTGCCGAAGTCAGTAGCGTCAACAACGATGTTAACCCCAACCAGGGGTTCCCCATTAGCGCTGCGGACCGTGCCGGATATCTTTCCGCCCGTCCCGGCCTGCAGGAGTGATAGGATTCCGCAAGCCCATAAAATGATTTTGATGATTTTCATAGTGTGAGTGGTAACCGGTGCAGAGTGACCTCTGCACCGGTAGTCAGGATTTATTTAAGTAACATTATTTTTTGAACGGCTGTTTCGGTATCTGTTGAAATTTTCACCAGATAGGTCCCGCTGGCTTCACCGGCTGCATTCCAGACAACGGAATGTGCACCTTCTGTGCCGTTGCCGCGCAATAAGGTTTGGATCAGCCTCCCCCGCAGGTCATAGACTGAAATCGTGACCGGACCCTCCGATGTCAGACGATAGGTAATATTGGTCTGGGGATTGAAGGGGTTTGGATAAGCTGCCAGAGATATACGACCGGGCTGCAGAGCTGTTTCCGCCTGTATGCCATGGCCATACCAGTCCGCCACAATACTGCTGACGATCTCTACGTCACCGGTATATGGCAGTCGCAGAGAAGTCACTCCGGATGCGGGCTGTACTGAATAGAGCAGTATAACCTGAGGGGAATATTCCAGATTCCAGCCTGCCGGAAGGTTTTCGGGAGACAGCTCGAAAGCACCCCGGACCTGCAGCTGGATGCCTGCAAGATCGCCGTCGGCGGTTAGCAGAATCGCATCCCCGGATACTTTGATGGCAGCATTGGAGATCGGTGACCCCTGATTGACTCTGCCGAGGATCATGGAGACCATGCTCACTACGTCCAGAATATCGATATTGCCGTCTCCGTTGACATCCCCCGCCTGTAACTGATAATCATCGGGTGTTGTATTACCCATAATGATGGAGACAACGGTTACCACATCCAGAATATCCACTACGCCATCTGAGTTAAGATCGCCGTAAAGTATCTCAGGCGCAGAGCCCAGGACAGAGAAATTATCAAAGTAGCCGGCAATGCCCACATCACTCATCTGGAAGGAAAAGACGCCGTAATATCCGCTCAGCGTGCGGCTGTCAGAATCGTCAATAAACGGTCCGCCCACCATCTCACCGTCGAAATATACGCTGTAGCTGACAGTGCTGTCCTCAAGGGTTTCGACCTCAAGAGCCATATTATGCCAGCCGTCACCGTCGTATAAACCAGTAGCATCGATGGAATGGGAGAAGGAATATTGGAAGGTTTCCATGTCGAAATCGTTATTGTAAAGGCGCAGGCGATTGTCAGCGTCGAAGTCAGCTACAAGTTTAACATAGTAATTGGCTGCTGAATCCGCATAGGCAACGATGCCCGTGTAAGCCGAACCCCCCGGATTATTCGAGTAACAGTAAACATCCGCCTGGACGGTATAATTCTGGTCAGACAGATTTCCCGCAGCGGACAAGGCTG
The DNA here is from genome assembly GCA_013152375.1 of FCB group bacterium. Taxonomy (GTDB): domain Bacteria; phylum Fidelibacterota; class Marinisomatia; order SCGC-AAA003-L08; family JACNLC01; genus JAADGM01. The sequence goes on from JAADGM010000057.1 coordinate 17,282, forward strand.
CGCCGGTATAGGAACCATCGGCATCCTGCAGGAAACCGACATATTCTCCGCCGTTTCCAAGCAGTGCAGGGGCATCTGAATTATTGATCCCCTCGATGAGTTCTTCATCGGGCCAGAACTCAAACCAGTCATCGGCAGGGAAACCTGTTTCAAAGTCATCCTGGAACAGATAGTTTTCGGGGGGTGCCGGAACGGTGACGACGACATTGTCATAGTAGCCGGCAAGGCCTGTGTCACTCATCTGAAAGGAGAAGACTCCGTAAGAACCGCTGAAAGCATGTCCGTCACTGTCGTCGATGAAAGGACCTCCTACCCACTGATTATCGAAATAGACGGTATAACTTACGGTGCTGTCCTCCAGTGTCTCCACCTCCAGCGACATTGTGTGCCAGCCATCCTCGGTGTAAAGTCCCGTAGCATCGATGCTGTTGGAAAAAGAGTACTGGAAGGTTTGCATGTCGAAGATATTGTTATAAAGCCGCAGCCGATTGTCGCCGTCGAAATCGGCCACGAGTTTAACATAATAATTTTGTGAAGAATCGGCATAGGCCACGACGCCCGTATAGGCTGACCCGCCGGGGTTATTAACATAACAGTAAACATCCGCTGTTATGGTATAGTTCTGTGAACTGACATCACCGGCTACTGCCAGTGCTGCTCCGGTGTAGGTTCCGTCTGCATCCTGCAGAAAGCCAGCATAGCTTCCCCCTTCGTCGAGAGGGGCGGGAACGGTGGCCATATCCACGGCCTGGATGGCCTCTTCGTCGGCCCAGAACAATTGCCACTGGTCAGAAGGAACCCCTGATTCGAAGTCATCAGAAAAGATGACGTCCTGCGCCGGTAGAAAGACAATGAGTGTAAAAAATGTTAAAACGACTGTTAACGTTGATTTCATAGTATCTCCTCTTTTAGTTAGCTAATGAATTGGTTCATTAATTTCTCAAGATCCTCGTCATGAACCGGGGATTGATTTTCGCCAAAAAGCAACAGACCGTGAAATATACCGCCGATCGCTTTCATTAATATTCCCGGCGCGATGTTCATGAAGTCGCCCTTGGTGATCCCTTCTTTCAGAATTGATTCGATCCTGGTGTATATCCTGCGTTGGTAGGACTCCCAAGCGGGGGATTTTACAATGGGATAGATCTGGGGAACCTTGTATAAAAACTTGTAAAGATCCGGATTCTGCTGGACAGTGGCTGAAAGAACTTTCAGAATATTAAACAGTTTTTGCCGGGATGACTGCCCGGAAAGTGTTACAGCGGATACTTCCAGCCATAATTTTTTCCAACCGTCTTCAAGGATCGTCCTGATCACTTCTTCTTTAGAGGGGAAATAATGATATAAAGTTGCTTTTCCGAACCCCGATGCCTTGGCAATCTCATCCATCGTGACCCCTTCGATACCCTTGGACCGGTACACGGATAAAGTCCCGCTGACAATTCTTGCCTGCCGGGTTCTGCGTTCTTCAATTTGTCGTGGACTGAGTGCCATGTGTTTTATTCTTATGATACGAATCAGCGGTCGAATATTAAAACACTCGTTCAAATCGAACCAATAAAAATATAGAGAATCTTATCATGATTTATGGAAATCACTCCATATACGGCCAAACGGTCGTTTTGAATTCCCGGAGATTCAGATCGGTAGCGGAAAAATTGTCAGGGTGATTTCAAAATGAAATCCGGGTCAGGCGCAATCGTTGCGGGTCTCCTGTTAACATCTCGTAGAGTCTTCTGGCACCGGCTTTTTGCTGGGCCCAGAGCAGCAGTTGTTCTGCTTCACGGAGACTGCACCATTGATATGCCGTATGTTCGTCGGAAAGAATCACGTCGGAAGTATCAACTTCAGCCGCGAATACGGGGATAAAGTTCAGGCGGTCCAACTCGGCCTCATAATACTGATTCACCTGTTCCACAGTCCACAGACTCTGTGGAACGAGACCGGTCTCTTCACGGACTTCCCTCAGGGCTGTTTGGAAGGGTTTTTCATCGGGTTCAATTTTCCCGGTCACGCACTGCCAGATGCCGGGATAAATACGATCCCGGGCTCTTTTTAAAAGTAAAAACAGCGGCTCCCCGGCGGTCCTGCGAAATACATGGCAATCAATCACCCTTACCGTGACGGTGGTCATATATCCGATCCTTCAAAGCGGGAGATGAAGGTCCGGGACCAGGAACTGAACGTCCCTTTGAGGATTTCCTTCCGCATGGTGGTCATTAGGGAGATATAAAACCGCAAATTATGCTCTGTGGCAATCCGCAGCCCCAGGATCTCTTCAGTTTTGAAGAGGTGATGCAGATAGGCCCGGGAGTAGATTTCAGAGACTGGTGATATACCGGAATCATCGATTGGAGAAAAATCATTTTTGTATTTGGCATTGCGAATATTCAGCTTCCCTTCAAAGGTAAAGAGCTGGGCATTGCGGGCATTCCGCGTGGGCATGACGCAGTCGAACATATCCACACCCCGGGCGACACAGTTCACGAGATCCGCCGGTGTACCGACCCCCATTAAATACCTTGGTTTTTCCCGGGGCAGCAATTCGTTCATCAGTTCTACCGTATCCAGCAGGGCTGGTTTCGGCTCACCCACTGCCAGACCCCCGATAGCATAAGCATCCGCATTCAGATCCGTCAACTCTGAGGCGGACCTATTGCGTAATTCGGGATCCGTACCTCCCTGAACGATGGGCAGCAATACCTGAGCATGTCCATAGCGTGGTCCGCTGTTTCGAAACTGGGCCATACCCCGCCTGGCCCACCGGGTAGTGGTTTCGATGGCTTCCACCCAAGTCTTTCGGTCCGCATCACCGGGAGGGCAAACATCCAGCATCATCATCAGATCAGAGCCGATAGAGCGTTGTACATCAACGATGGATTCAGGAGTGAAATGATGTTCGGAACCATCGAGATGCGATCTGAAAGTGACACCATCCGCAGATATTTTACGGAGACCTGCTAGGCTGAAAATCTGAAATCCCCCGGAATCTGTTAAGATCGCACCGGGCCAGGACATGAAACGATGAAGACCACCGGCAGCTTCCAGGATCTCAGTGCCCGGACGCAGAAATAAATGGTAGGTGTTGCTAAGCAGAATGCCGGAGGGAAGGGCTGCTATTTCCTTTGAAGATTGGGTTTTAACGGCCCCGTGTGTGCCAACCGGCATGAAGAAAGGAGTTTCCAGGACTCCGTGGTCAGTATGAAGCACTCCCGCTCTCGCGGCAGTGACCGCACAGGATTTCTCAATTGAAAAGACAGACACCGGTAAAACAGATAGTTTCGATACCTGAGTCTATCAGGCGGGTAACTTCAATACGGGATCAATCCAACAGATACTACTCTTCAGTTTTGGTTTTCTTCGGGGTCGTTTTTTTTGTCGCGGGTTTTTTTGTCGCGGCGGTCGTTTTTTTCACTGCAGTCTTTTTGGCTGTGGATGATGTTTCTTTCTTTGCAGCTGGTTTCTTAGCAGCAGTTGTTTTTTTTGCAGCCGCCTTTTTCGGTGCAGCCTTCTTGACCGTTTTTACGGCTGATTCCTTGGGAGCGGCTTTTTTCTTAGTTTTGGCGGCCTGTTCAATCGCCAGACGTTTTTTAGTCTTAAGCCGATCCACGTTTTTGCGATGCTTTTTATTGACCAGTCGTTTCTTTTTGTTCATAAACTTCCCTAACTATACGAATTAATTCATTTATAATGACTATAATTTATGCAATTAATCTAATTAAAGAACAGTGGTAACAAATAATGTGCAGAAAGCGGAGCCCAGACGTCAGCCCCTGCGGATTCAGTATGTTCAGGCTGAAACTGATGTGAAAAAATCGCCAGTTCTTAAAAATCCAGTCCGATGGAAAGGTACCACATTCTTTTCACCTTTTGAACAGGATTGATCTCCCAGGCGTAATCCAGCTGCCAGGGCATCCCCAGGAAAATGAAACGGGGACCAAAGCCATAGGTCCAGATGAAATCCTGTGGATTCGAATCCCAACTTTTACCCTCCCACATCTGTGGTTTGGAACCCATCCAGGCCATGCCGAAATCAGAGAAAAACACCATGTTTATCTGGCCGATAAATTTGATGGTGGGGAAATAATAGATCAGGAAGGGCAGACGGATCTCTGCGTTTGCCACAATGGCTGTATTTCCGTGCAGTTCATTGATCTGAGCCCCTCTCACCGGCATGACGTATTTCGTGAAATACATCCCCTGCAGTACATCCTGATAGTTATTATAATCCGTATAAGGGTTTTCGCCATAATAACTTTTTTCGGATGAAAACAGCCAGGGCACACCGCCCACCCTGAAAATATTGGCATTCCGGCCATAGCTTTGTCCGGCATAGAGCCTGCCGGCGAAGCTGATCCCGGAGAACAGTTTGTGATAATTTCGCGCATCCAGACTGATGGTGCGGAAATCCAGGCCGGTTCCGGCGAATCTGGGGCTGAATTCAAAACTGGTATACAGGCGGGTTCCCGTCACGGGATAGGTCTGGAACCAGCGCGTATTATCCCAGACATAGCTGACGCGCGGGACGAGCGTCTCAAGGGTCATCAAAATATCTTCAACGTATTGCGTTTCATTGGTTCCGGGAATCAGCTGTTGGTAGATGTCCGCCAGCTCAACGTAGCTGCCCTCGATCCCGAATTCCAGCCGGTTAAACCGTGAGAACGGTGACGAGGCGGAGATCCCCATGCCCAGCTGGCGCAACCGCTGCAAATGTGTCAACCCATACT
>JAADGM010000096.1 GCA_013152375.1 FCB group bacterium
CCATTGCCGGCGCAATTCACTATGATTGAGAGCGGCAATGTTTATAGTTTTGTTCTTGTTTTTGAATAAAATTCGGCCTGCAGTGGGTTCAATCAGACGTATAATTGTTCGGCCGAGGGTTGTTTTACCCGACCCGGATTCTCCTACCAACCCGAGACTTTCACCCTTTTTGATATCGAAGCTTACACCATCGACCGCACGCAGAAAAGACTTTTGCCTTCCGAACAGGTTTGTCTTGCCCGCCGAAAAATGCTTTCTTAGATCTTTCACCTCAATCAATGTACTCATTGATCCATTTCTCCTTTTTCATACAGATAACAGGCAACGAAATGATTTTCAGACATTTCCCGGAGGTCGGGGAAAGCTGAGTCACATATGCCGGACATATAAGAATCACATCGATCATGAAATATGCAACCCGGAGGACGATTGAACAGACCCGGAACGGTTCCTCTTATGGGCTCCAGGCGTCTTCGGTCTTCCAGATTTCCCAGCCGCGGAATAGCATCAAGCAGTTTTATTGTATACGGATGTTTCGGAGTCTTAAAGATATTTTTTGTCGGTCCCCGTTCAACGATCTTGCCCATATACATAATGGCAACCTCATCGGCCATCTGACCCACAACGCCCAGGTCGTGGGATATGAAGATTATTGAGGTACCGAACTCCCGTTGCAGATCACGCATAAGATTGAGAATTTGTGCCTGTATTGTAACATCAAGTGCTGTGGTCGGTTCGTCGGCAATCAGTAATGACGGATTACACGAAAGCGCTTTGGCAATCATGGCACGTTGCAGCATGCCGCCGGAAAACTCAAAGGGATAGCGTTTAACCGCATCCCGGGCATCGGCAATTCCGGCTTTCTTTAAAAGATTGATCGTGATTTCTTCCGCTTCCCCTCTTGCAGTTTTTTTATGTATTTCTATTACCTCAATGATCTGGTTGCCTATGGTGTGCAGGGGTGAAAAAGAACTCATAGGTTCCTGAAATATCATTGAGATTCTTCCTCCCCGGATTTTCTGAATATCCTCACCTTTTGGTTTGAGCTTTGCGATATCAACGGTTTTTCCTCCATTATGCCCGTTAAACAGTATCTCCCCATCCTCAATTTTTAATTCCTTGGGCAGAATACGCATAAGGGAGAGAGCTGTAACGCTCTTGCCGCAACCGCTCTCACCTACAAGCCCAAGAACCTTTCCCGGTTCAAGACTGAAATCCACGCCGCAGACGATGGGAACAGATGCTTTATCCAGCCGCCACGAAATATTCAGGTTTTTGACATTGAGCAGGTATTTTTTTCCCATTATTGACCATCTCCTATTTTGCCAGGGGATCTGCTGCATCCCGCAGTCCATCCCCCATAAAATTAAAGGCCAGTATTGCAATAACAACAAACAGACCTGTGATCAGCAGCCATGGCATTTGAGCAAGAGCGGGAACATTCTGTGCCGCATAAAGCAACACACCCCAGCTTACAACGGGCTCACGAAGCCCCAGTCCGAGAAAACTGAGAGACGTTTCAGCCAGTATTATATATGGAAAAGAAACCGTCAGGTCCACAATTATATAGCTCATAAAAGATGGCAGCATATGACGAAGAATAATTCTGGCATTACTGCATCCTGCCAGACGGGCGGAAAGGACGAAATCCTCTTCCCTGAGCGAAAATAGTTTGCTACGCACCCGTCGCCCAAGAGTGGTCCAGCCAATACCGGACAGGATTACGATTATTACCAGGTAAACTCTCAGGGGCGGCCAGTCACGCGGCAGAGCGGCAGCCAGGGCCATCCAGAGCGGAAGGGTTGGTATCGACCGGATGAACTCCATGAGACGCATGATCAATTCGTCTGCAATACCTCCAAAGTAACCGGCGATACCGCCCATAATGATTCCTATGATAAAGGCAAAAATAACGCCGATAGCCCCCACCGAGATGGATATTCGGGTTGCATACATAATACGCGTGAAAAGGTCCCGTCCCAATTTATCCGTACCGAAGAGATTTATCATACCCTCGTCCACTCCGAAAAGATGGACATCCGATTTAAACAGTCCCCACAATTTATAACTTTCACCCCTGGTTAAAACCCGTACCGGAATCCGTTTAGAGGTGTCGTCGACATAGTTTAACCTCAGGGTTACCGGATCACGCTTTTGAACCGATCCGTAAATAAATGGCCGGAGGTGGAATTTACCTCTGTCGTCAAAGAAATGAACCCTCATCGGAGGAGCCGCAAGATATCCCGGGTTGCGGGTACCCGGACTATAGGGAGCGATGAATTCAGCAAAAAGAGAGATAATCAGAAATATTCCGAGTATGCCGGCCGATATCATGGCCATTTTGTTTTTTCGAAACTGCCACCACATAAGCTGCCAGTGTGTAGCGATATCTACCCTGCGTATTTTTTTGCCGTTAATATTGATGTGACGGTCATCTGTCATTTCAACTACTCCTTTTAAAACGCATGCGCGGATCAATAATCATAAGAAGTATATCGGAAATAAAGGTGCCTATAACTACCATGGTACAGTAGAATAGAATCATGGCACCTGCCAGATACATATCCTGGTCCAGAAGTGCCTGAATAAACAGAGGACCGGTGCTTGGCAGAGACAACACCAATCCCACTATGGGTGCTCCGGAGACGATTTTACTTAATTCCCAGCCAAGGGTAGCAACAATAGGGTTGATCGCCATTCGAACCGGGTACTTCATGAGCAGACGAAATTCGGGAACTCCTCCGGCACGGGCAGCTGTAACATACATCTTGTTAAGTTCATCGAGAAGAGTAGCTCGCATGGTACGTAACTGAAAGGCAGTGCCGGCCATTCCAAGAACAAGCACGGGCACCCACAGATGCTTAATCATATCCATAAATTTAGCCCAGCTCCAGGGTACATCTACAAACTCGGGTGAAAAGAGTCCTCCGACGCTCATACCGAACCATTTCTGACCCAGATACAGCAGTATCAATGCAAACAAAAATCCCGGCATGGCCAGACCGATGTACCCCAGTACAGTTGCAATATGGTCACCTATGGAGTACTGCCGGACGGCAGAGTAAATCCCTATGGAAATTGCCAGAACATAGGTAAACAGCAGTGTGGAGAAGGCCAGGATAAGTGTTATGGATATGCGCTCACCGATTACTTCAGAGACCGGACGATGGTACTCCCAGGAATATCCCAGGTTCCCACGCAACACACCGCCAATCCATTTCAGATACTGCTGATAGAGAGGCTTATCCAGGCCCATCTGGATACGCATTGCATCCAGCTGCTCTTTGGTAATTATGACGCCACCCTGGGATTTTTTGCTGGCATAAGCATCAACAAAATCACCCGGCGGGAGCTGAATAAGGATAAAAGCAACGATTGATATCAGAAAAAGTGTGGTTAAAGCGGAAATAATACGTCGTACTATTAAACTGAACATTCAACTTTCCTTCAAAAAAGTTTATCGATTTGATGTTCCCTATAAGGTACAGATATTAATTTTGCCGGATCCGTACAAACCTTACGGATTCATACGGATCCGACATCACTTTAAAATTGTATCAATTAATGTATCTATTTAATGTACCACTGCCAGGCTCGATATGGATAGGCATAACCATAATAATAACTGTTGATTTTCCATTTAGGTGTGTTTCCCATTCTGTTTGAAACCACAGTTATCAACGGTATGTTACCAAGTGTACCGATAACGGCAAGATTTTCAAGGTTGATTTTGATAATTTCCCTGCCGAGTTCCAGATACCTTGGTGATCCCGGTTCGACGGTCGTCCATTCATCGGCAATCTCCCAGAGTCGTTTTACCCAGTCGGGCGGTTCCATGCCTGTTTTTCCATTGCTGTTTTTCCAGTCCATCCATGGGATTCCCATGATGGGCCAGGCTGCGGCATATGGCGGAATGAAGAGCTGTGGTGATGCGATCATGGCCGGTTCGTAAGGCATCATCCATTCATTGGTAATATCCAGTGTATTGGATTTCTGCTTTTCACGAGTAAGCTGTGTGGTTACTTCCTTAAGAAGTACTTTAACTCCTACAGCCTTCCAGTAATCTGCGATCAAAGCCGGAAACTCGGGTGACCAGACATACTGCAACGTGTACTCCCACAGGATAGTCAACGGCTTGCCGTCGGGACGCAGCCTGATTCCGTCAGGCCCTCGTTTCAGCCCCATCTCATCCAGCAACTGGTTCGCTTTTTCAGGATTGTACTCGGTCATGAATTTTTTATCTTTCTCGGTCACATAAGGCACATTTTCGGGCAGCGCCTGCTGAGGTGTGCCGAGTCCGAGGAAAAGAGTATTGTTCAACTGTTCACGGTCTATAGCAAGTGACATGGCATATCGAAACCGCACGTCGCCAAAAATCTTTCTGAGTACCGGATCCTTATGTGTCAGATTAAAGATTATGGCCGGACCGGACATACCTGAAGGAAGCTGCAGCGCGTAATTCCCTTTCTTTTCATTCTCCTTCAAGATCGGATATACATTC
>JAADGM010000035.1 GCA_013152375.1 FCB group bacterium
GAAGGCAGCTGTCAAAGCACTGAAGGCCGAGGGTTCATAACTACCGTCAATCCGGCTGTCAACCGTGAAGCCATCCGATAATACGCTGAAGGCGGAGGGTCCGTAATTGCCGTCAATCCGGCTGTCAACAGCGAAACCATCCGATAATACGCCGAAGGCAGAGGGTTCGTAACTGCCGTCAACCCGGCTGTCAATCTCGAATGGCGACGATGTGCCTGAGAATTGGGTTCCAAACAACACACCGAAATACAAGAAGATAACCTTGGTTTTTCCGAGTTTCAAATTAGCATATCGCCATCATAGTTGGTTAAAGAGAAATGATTGTCCAAAAAGAGGTGGTAATTTGCCAGGGACCGTGCACTAAGCCCCAGATTTTCATTAGTCATACTTGACACAGCGGAAGCCAACGGTATCATACATATTCCCAGATACGTATGAGTTAACATACCATACATGCAATGGGGTCGTGTACAGATCGTAGGAATTCCAATTACCACCTACGATTGGTGTTTGACTAACGTTGACCCTCATGATCTCACTTACGTTTCCGGTCATATCGTATGTTCCGTAAGGACTGTGAGCATCACCGACCCAGTAGCCCTGGTGTCCAACGCCACCATAGTATCCAACCGGTGTTGGACCGTCGTCGAAAGGATCACCGCTGCCGTTGTAATTTGCCCAATGCGGTAATAACTGATCCCCGTAGGCAAAGTCCCAGCCTGTAGTTCCCCGCGCAGCTTTTTCCCATTCATTGTGTTCAGGAAGTTCCCAGCCGTATTCCGCTGCAAACGTTGACGCCCCGAACTTTGAAACAGCCACAACGGGGAAATCTTCATAGCCAATTTCCGGGACAAAAAAGCCATTTTGGTACATGATGCGGCAATTCTCTTTAGACAGGTCAATAAAGGGGTATTCTCCGCTGGAATAGTGAGCGTCCCCCTGGTAAAAGCCGATGACTGTATCGGGAGATGCTGTAATATAACCGGCAGCCAGACCGTACTGCAGGAACTGAGCAAACTGAAAGTTTGTCACTTCATACTTCATAATCTGATAGTCATAATCTATAGTCGCAATGTTATCATTTTGACCCTGAGTATAGGGACCTGCAGCGACATTGACAAATTCGATGGTTGATTGGTTTCCACTATCCCCAATGATTTTGACACGGGTTGAATCGCTGTATTGATATGGAAATTCGACACCAAAATTCCAGTTAATCATTTTTTGATTTCCGGTGGTAATATTGATCCCTACATCCCCGGAAACCAGGAAAATATTTTCAAAGGTGACTCCATTATCAAAGCTGACCTGAATCGTGATATTATAGGATGGCAGGTCACCTGTAAGTTCATAAGCGATATCCACGATCTGTGATCCGTCAGTGCGCTGCTGTGCCTGTACATTTGTAATAGAGGCTGTCTGGCTGGCCCCGAACACTACAAAAAGAAAGGATAAACCATACCGCAAGATTAATTTCATTGTGCTTCCCTCCGAAAAACGGCTTTGTGTTAATGCAATGGAAAAGGGTAATTGAGGTCAATACTGAATATTCCGATTCGTCTTTCCCCCGATAAACTTCAATATTAATATAATTCTAATAGCAATATATGATGCAATCATTAATCCTTCGGAAGGGAATTGCGCCTTGACTCAATATAAATATAACTTTGAGCCAATTTGAAGAGGGTTGTTACCCTGTCATCGACGAAAAGCCGAAATTGCTTAAAATGGCTGACGATGATGAAGACTCTCAATGAGTTCAAAGAAATTGATCGGGGGCACAGCGGAATTTGTAGAAAACGGCTGCTTTTCACCCACAACCCGGCCCGAATAACATACGGCTCTATCTGCAGGAAATGGTGAAAACTGCCTGCTTGTGCAACAACTCATTTTTATTAGATACCCCTGTCCTGTATTCTTCATTTGGGCGCATATATAACTAAACAAGATATTATACTCTGTTATATTATTAAAATTATTTTATAATTATGCTGCCTGGATTTTGTTGCTGCAACGGCTAAATACAACCTCGGTTTTGTTGATATGATATTCATTACCGACAAGATATTCTTCTTGAACCGTGTTGTTTCAGAAGCTGATGATTTAAGGAAAGCAGTCAGTGTTTTAAAATTTCTCCTGATCATCATTTGATTTTTATATATTACTTTTAGTCTAATATTTATAATATTTGACTATTTTAGCATGGCATATTTTATTGTTGATATTATATCCTGTCACTTCTTGTCTGCCTTGAAGAGGATTAATGAGAATTCCGGCAATTCAAGAAAATCAACGCTGAGCAGTAGTAACTGGATCATACCTGGATACACCCGTTTTCTGATGCGGTAAAAATTGGATCAAGTAAATTCATATTCTGATATATTCATTTTTTCATATTTTGTTTTTGTCATATATGGATAATGAGGTAATTTTACCCAGTATGATTCAGTGGGATTGCCCATTTTAACAAAAACTTTAATAATGTGATGAAAATGAACAGACGCGAATTTATACGAATCTCCTCGATGGGTCTGGGCGGATTTGCACTGGCTAATCCAATGATGAGCTGGTTAGCGGATTCAGCTGCAAATTCAAAACTTGGCACCGGTTTTCTATCATCAAGGACACCAACCTATTGTGAAGTATGTTTCTGGAAATGCGCCGGATGGGTCCATAAAAAGGAAGATGGAACGATCTGGAAAATCACCGGAAATGAAAATGATCCTCATTGTAATGGCCGACTATGTCCGCGCGGTACCGGAGGTGTGGGGATGTACTATGACGAGGATCGTTTAAAAACACCACTGATCCGGCGTACTAAAGGTGGAGAACAGGTTTTCGAAAAGGTCAGCTGGGATGAGGCCCTTACCTTCATTGCGGAAAGGATGAAAGCCATTGCCGCAGAACATGGTTCAGAGACTGTACTGCCCTTTTCACGCACGGATCCGGTGGTAAATTTTTAGGGCATTTGCTGAAAGCCTTTGGTTCGGCAAATATTACGGCTCCCTCCTATGCACAATGCCGGGGACCCCGGGAAGTCGCCTTCATCGGTACATTTGGTGAGGGAGTGCTTTCGCCTGAGAGGACGGATATCAGAGATACCAGATGTCTCGTCCTGATTGGCTCTCATCTCGGTGAAAACATGCACAACGGCCAGGTTCAGGAGATGTCTGATGCCATTGATAAAGGCGCCACCATAATTACGGTAGATCCCAGGTTCTCCACCGCTGCGGGAAAATCAAAATACTGGCTGCCCATCAAACCCGCTACCGATATGGCGCTGCTACTGGCCTGGATCCATGTGCTGATCTATGAAAATCGCTATAACCGTTCCTTTGTCGAGAAACATACTTACGGTTTTGATGAACTTAAAGCACACGTGGCGTCCTATACTCCGGAGTGGGCATACGGAATTACAACCATCAAACCGGATTTGATCCGGAAAACTGCCTATGAAATGGCAGGAGCAGCGCCGGCGACAATAGTTCACCCCGGACGCCATGTTACCTGGTACGGTGACGACACCCAAAGACTCAGAGCCGTGGCTATCTTAAACGCGCTGTTGGGATCGTGGGGACAGCGGGGAGGCTTTTATAACCCGGACAAGGTACACATCCCGCATTTTAAATCACCCAAATATCCCAAACCGAAACACACCTGGCGTGAAGCTTTCCCCGGAAAATACAAATTGGCCGATATGGCGCTGGCGTCGGGTATCTGCGACGCAACAATTCCTTCCATCGAAAGGGATTGTTCCCTCAAGGCCTGGATAGTGAACGGGACCAATCTGCTTTCAACCTTGCCTGATAAGAAAAAAACAATCGAAGCAATACAGAGCCTCGAGCTTTTGGTGGTTATTGACACGATGCCTATGGAAATAACCGGTTATGCGGACGTGGTTCTGCCTGAATGCACCTATCTGGAACGGTACGATATGCTCCGCAGCAGCCCGCACAGGGAGCCCAGTATTGCTTTGCGGATGCCTGCAGCCGAACCGCTGTATGATTCTAAACCGGATTGGTGGATTGCAAAGGAACTGGGCATCAAACTGGGGCTGGAAAAGTATTTCCAGTATGACAATATTGAAGAGGTACTGGACTGGCAGCTTAAACAGTTGGGGTCTTCTCTTGATGAAATGAAAAAAATCGGTGTTAAAAAATTCCCGAGAGAATTCGATGATCTTTACATGGATCTCAATGAAGATTTCGAATTCAACACCAACACCGGTAAAATTGAATTATATGCCACATCTTTTGATGATGAAGGATATGATCCGCTGCCGGTCTATAAAGAACATGAACAGCCGCCGGAGGGTTATTACCGGCTGATCTACGGTCGCGCGCCCATGCATACTTTCAGCCGTACAACGAACAACCCCAACCTGAGCGAATTGATGGACGAAAACACCCTGTGGGTCAACCCGAAGGTTGCCAAGACCTGGGACCTTAAAAATGATCAGTACATCTGGCTGGAGAATCAGGACGGGGTGAGCAGTCCGAATTCCATCAAGGTTCGAATCACTGAACGTATCCGCTGGGATTCAGTTTACATGGTTCATGGTTTCGGCCATACTGACCGACGCCTTTCACGGGCCTTCAAAAGAGGTGTGGCGGATTCCGATTTCATAACAAGGGTCCATGTTGACCCTGTCATGGGCGGAACGGGAATGAGAGGCAACTTTGTCACGTTTCTTTTCAATGCTCCCTCTGTCGGGAAAGGGGGTAAAGCATGAGATACGCGATGGCGATTGATACAAAGAAATGTGTGGGCTGCAGTGACTGTGTGGTTGCCTGTCAGCTGGAAAATGATGTTCCCGAGGGCTATTGCCGGGATTGGATCGTTGAAATCACGACCGGCACATATCCCGATCTTCAAACGGAAATCCGATCGGAGCGCTGTAACCATTGTGCCAATGCACCCTGCGTGCGCTGCTGCCCTACCGGAGCCAGTCATTTCGAAGACGGCGGTATCGTTCTTGTCCAGCCGAATGAGTGTATCGGCTGTAAAGCCTGTATAGCGGCCTGTCCGTACGATGCCCGCTATGTTCATCCTGACGGGTACGTTGACAAATGCACATTCTGCCTGCACAGGGTGAAAAAGGGACAGCAGCCCGCCTGCGTGGCCGTCTGCCCTACAAAATGCCTGTATTTCGGCGATATTGATGATCCCCGCAGCAAAATATCCCTCCTGCTGAAGAAACGTAAGTGGAAAACGCTGATCCCCGAAGCAGGCACTGATCCGAAAATTTATTATTTAATATAGAGGCAGTTATGATTGAAGAAATAATCACCAGCGGCCGGATGAATCCGGAGATTGACCCGCTTCTGCATATCTGGGGCTGGGAGATCTCTCTGTATCTTTACATCGGCGGATTGGTTGCCGGCATCCTGTTTTTTTCTGCGCTGCTCGTCCTGCTCAACAAGGAGGATAAGTTTACTTTCAGCGTGAAAATGTTACCTCTGAGTGCCCCTGTTTTACTGGGTATCGGTCTTCTGGCTTTGTTTTTAGACCTGTCGCATAAGCTATATTTTTGGCGCCTTTATACCATCATCCGCTTGAATTCTCCCATGTCCTGGGGTGCCTGGACACTCATGGCGATCTTTCCGCTTTCCGTGTTATGGTGCTGTATCTGGCTCAAAGATAATTTTACAACTTTCAAATGGCCCTATACGTGGCTGGATGCCTTGTTCGAAACGGGAAAAAAATATCGCAAGCTCATCGCCTGGATGCTGGTTGGACTTAGTCTCATCCTTGGTATGTACACCGGCATTCTGCTGTCGGCATTCAATGCCAGACCTTTCTGGAATACCAGCATTCTGGGGCCTCTTTTCCTTGTGTCGGGTTTGAGTACCGGGGCTGCTGCCATCATTCTGTTTTCTAAGAACCGGCAGGAGCGCCGGCTGTTCAGTAAAGTGGACATGGCGCTTATCGGGGTTGAACTGTTCTTCATTATTCATCTGTTCATGGGGTTCCTGGCAGGTGTGAGAGTCCACATCCAGGCGGCTGAACTTTTTCTTGGTGGTCCCTATACGGCCCCCTTCTGGATCTTCGTGGTCTCTCTGGGATTGATACTGCCTGCTCTGTTGGAGTTTCTTGAACTAAAGCAATTCAAAATCCCACACGTCATTCCCGCTGTTATGGTCTTATTCGGCGGATTGCTTTTAAGAATTATCGTGGTCAGCGCCGGGCAGGCAAGCCGCTGGCTGTATTAATAAGGATGATCAATTGATCTCTGAACTGAAATTGATACTGTCACACAATTTGAAAAATTAACCTCATTAGTATAGGAGTATTTTAGCTGTGCGTTTAAAACATATGAATCCTTATCTGGCAGGTGTACTGCTGGGTCTGACCCTGCTGCTGACTTTTTTCATATCCGGCCGAGGACTTGGTGCCAGCGGCGCCGTGAAAAAAGTTCTGGTGGCTGCTGTTGCGACGGCAGCTCCTGAACATGCTGCTGAGTCGGCATTTTATTCAAAATACAGCGGCGTAGATAAACATCCTTTACGAGCCTGGCTGGTTTTTGAAATGCTGGGGGTCGCAATCGGGGGATTCCTCTCAGGAGCCATTGCCGGCCGTCTGAAATTCAGGAACGAACACTCGCCGAAAATCACCTCTAAGCGAAGGGCAGTCCTTGCGGGTATCGGCGGCATCCTTTTCGGGTTCGGTTCTCAATTGGGCCGCGGCTGTACGAGCGGGTCGGCGCTTACCGGTATGGCCGTGCTGTCGCTGCAGGGGTTTATCGCCATGATGTCCATCTTCGGGACGGCATTCATCATGGCATATTTCTTCAGAAAAAACTGGATATAAGGAGTAATTATGGGACCGTTATTTCCCCAGGAAATCATTTCCGGCAATTGGAATCTGTTCCTGGCCTTCATCATGGGAATTTTATTCGGCTTTATTCTGGAGCAGGCAGGCTTCAGTTCCAGCCGAAAACTGGTGGGCGTATTTTACGGTTATGATACCGTCGTCCTGAAAGTCTTTCTCACGGCAGCCGTCACCGCCATGCTGGGGCTTCTGTATTTCAGCCTGTTCGGCTGGATTGATCTGAGCCTCGTGTACGTTAATCCGACTTACTTATGGCCCACAATCGTTGGCGGCATCATCATGGGGGTGGGATTTATCATGGGTGGCTACTGTCCGGGAACCAGCCTGTGCGCATCTGCCATCGGGAAGATTGACGCCATGTTTTTCTTCGGCGGCATTTTTATCGGTATTTTCTTTTTTGCCGAGGGGTATCCGCTGGTAAAACATTTTTATATGTCCGGGTTTATGGGCGCCCCCAAAGCTTACGAGCTTCTGGGAATCTCCGGGGGTGTTTTTGCCCTGCTGGTAATTATTGCCGCCGCTTTGATGTTCTGGGGCGGTGAATGGGCAGAAAAAAAATTCCCCAGAGAAGAATATTAACGGAGGACCGATCATGAAACTAAATCAGCGGATTCTTACTTCTGCAATCCTGATACTTCTGGGACTGGTAATTGCAATGGTTCCTGAAAACACAACGAGACCCTATAAGCTCACACCGCAGCAAATGGTGGAAGAGATCAGTATCGGCACCGAAATGATCCAGCCGGACGAGCTGGCAGACTGGCTCATCAATAACGATCCTACTTTGCAGCTCATCGACGTGCGGGACCCGGACGCTTTCGATCAATTCCATCTGCCGGGCGCTGTGAATATCCCCTTGAAAGACCTGTTATCAGATGAATGGGTTGATTACCTGGATCAGGATGTTAAAATGAATGTACTTTACTCTAACGGAACGACAAAAGCTCATAACTGCTGGATGATCCTCGACCAGTTGGGCTATGAAAATAATTATGTCCTGCAGGGCGGGCTGAATTACTGGGTCGAAACCATTCTGAATCCCCAAAAACCCGGTGCTGCGGTCTCCGATGATGAACTGGCCAGGTACGATTTCAGAAAAGGCGCCAGTCAGGCGTTGGGCGGCGGTATCCAGACGGCATCACCGGCCGTGGATAAACCCAAAAAAGCCAAACCGCCGGTGAAACGCAGAAAAAAGAAAAAAGCACCCGAAGGCGGTTGTTAAGGTTTGGCGATCCCGGAATGATCAGCATCAGGTCTCCTCAAGTCAAACATCAGTTTGATGAAAATCCAGGGGGGATGCGACTGATGAGAAATTATTTCGTAAATCAGCAGGAACGAGAAATCACTGATCTCTGTCATGATGTTCATTCCTGTCATGACTGCGATCCTGTTTTTGCTGGCTGATCCTTGCCCGGCGGTCTCGACGGTATTTCAGTTTACGTCCGGCCGTGGCCAGTTCCATTTGTAATTTCCGGTAATTTGCGATTCGCTTCGGACTGAGCCTGCCATTTTCAACCGCTGCCAGAACCGCACATTCAGGCTCGGAAGTATGGGTGCAATTCCGGAATTTACAGGAACCGGATAATTCGATAATATCGGCAAAGACATCTTCAAAACCGGCCTGATCGTGCCACAGATCAATGCGTCTCAGTCCGGGCGTATCAATGATAATGCCCCCGGACTCCGTGAAGATCATCTCCCTCGCCGAAGTGGTGTGTTTCCCGCGGTCCCGATAGTCCGATATCTCCTGTACTGCATACCGCTCTTCTCCAATGATGGTATTGATCAGCGTGGTTTTGCCGACACCGGAAGAACCCAGAAAAATACAGGTTTTCCCGGGTGCGAGAAGTTTATTCAGCTCCTCAAGTCCGGTATTTTTCAGGGCTGATGTGAGGAGTACCGGTGTTCCCGAGACGACTTGCCGGACTTTTCTGAGCAGGGCAGCGGAATTTTTCACCAGATCTGCTTTATTGAGTACAATTACCGGGTCAACATCGCTGTTCCAGAGAATGGCCAGGTAACGCTCGATTCTGCGGAGATTGTAATCGTAATTCAGGGCCATGATCAGAAATGCCATGTCGATATTGGCCGCGATCACCTGTTCGTCGGTCTTTCGTCCCGGATCGTTCCGGGAAATTTTGGTCCGCCGCGGCAGTACGCCGTGGACCAGGGCTTTGCCGTCCTTTTGGGAATAGCGGAACAGCGCCCAGTCACCCACAACGGGAAATCGTGAAATCTCAGACAAATGGTATTGCGTTTTCCCAGTAGTATCCGTCAGGTCCGTCTGGAGCTTGCGCGAGATGACAGCATCCAGCTCACCATGAATCGAGAGGATCCGGCAGAGATTCCTGTGTACGACCACTACTCTTCCTACCTGAAATTCACTTTGATAAGGTTCATAACCGGCGGCTATTTCAGAGTTCCATCCCAGGGTCGCGAGCTGGGACAAATCACTCTTGGGTATAATGGGTTCAGGCATGCGGCTTAGTGTTCCCTCATCTGAGACGATAGTTCCGCAACTCCCGGCGCAGATCTCCCGCTCCTTCTACCTTTGCTTCAAGAGAGGCCCAGAAGATGGGGCTGTGGTTTTTAATAACCGTGTGAACCAGTTCGTGCGCCAGCACATAATTTCTTAAATGCCCGGGGAGCAAGCTGAGCTTGTAGTTCAGGCTGATATTATTTTCATGGGAACAACTGCCCCAAATCGTCTTCTGACTCCGAAAGGTGACCCTGTTAAACGGCAGGTCAAATTCGTTTGACAGCTTGCGGAGCTGACGGGTTAAAAACTGCCCGGCCTTTTCTTTGTCCGGCACGTCCGGAACATGAATTCCCGTGGCGGGTGAATTTTTACGGTTTTTCATGAGTCCCAGATGCCTGACCACCCACTCCTTTTTGGATAACAGGAATTTTCGAGCCTGTCTGAACGTCGCGCCACGAGGAATTATGACCCGCACTGAGCAATCCTCCCTCACAGTTATCCTGAGATACTTTGCCCGGGAACTGCGCTGCAGTAAAACGGGGCCGGTTTTTTCAAGCATTATAATTTCGGTATTGCGGGTCATTCAAATAATTTTCTCAAATGGATCAATTTTTCAGTAATCAAGGGAAAGAATATAGGAAACCGGCTGCCGTCGTAAAAACTGAATTCTCTCTTCAGGATTTAATCCCCCCGGTGCCCGGAGCACAGCGGCGGAACTCACCCCGTTTCTGGAGTAAAAATGTACTGTCCGTAAATCTGACCAGGTTCGGTCAGGCTGATGGGCCGCGTCTCGTACGCCTCTCACAGTTACTTCAGCGGCTACTTTGTCTCTTAAACTTTACACTGAATTCTTGAGGAATTTTCTCACCGAACCCCGTAATTTTGAACAGCGGAACCGGTAAGAAATCAGGCCATTGATCCTGGTAATCCGATATAGCAGATAAGTTAAGGAGAATCCCATGAGTTATGACTATAGAGATCCGTATCCGGTCTTAAAGGATGATACGGTTTACAATCTGTTTTCAAAAGATTATGTTTCTACGACAACTCTGAACGGCAAGACCTATTTACAGGTACAGTCTGAAGGGCTTACGGCGTTAGCGAAACAGGCTTTGCACGATGTTAATTTCTTGTTGCGTCCCGCACACCAGGAATATGTAGCGAAAATCCTGAAAGACCCCGAAGCCAGCGAAAACGACCGTATGGTGGCGAGGATCATGCTGCGGAATTCCATCGTGTCTGCAAATCGTCAGCTGCCCATCTGCCAGGATACGGGAACTGCCATCGTTTTTGCCCGGAAAGGACATTTGGTTCTCACTGACGGCAACGATGCAGAGGCACTTTCACAGGGTATTTACAAAACTTATCAGGAAGACAATCTGCGTTATTCGCAAGTCATCCCGATATCAATGTATGAGGAGAAAAACTCAGGCAACAACATGCCGGCTCAGATTGATATTTATGCAGAGAAGGGCAGTGAATACAAATTTCTCTTTGTGGCCAAAGGAGGAGGTTCTGCTAACAAATCGATGCTGTACCAGATGACCAAATCCGTGCTGAATCCTCAAAGTCTTAAAAAATTTCTGGTAGAAAAAATGAAATCTCTGGGGACTTCCGGCTGCCCGCCGTATCACCTGGCCTTCGTCATCGGAGGAACTTCGGCTGAATCAGTAATGAAAATGGTGAAATTGATCTCCACCGGGTATTACGACAACCTGCCAACCAGCGGAAATTCCGCGGGACAGGCTTTCCGCGACCTTGAACTGGAAGACGAATTATTACAGGCCTCCCGCGAGATCGGCATTGGTGCCCAGTTCGGCGGTAAATATTTCTGCCATACGGTCAGGGTGGTGAGACTGCCGCGGCACGGGGCATCCTGTCCCATCGGTATGGGAGTTTCCTGTTCCGCCGATCGTAATATTATGGCTAAGATAAATGCAGACGGTCTCTGGCTGGAATCCCTCGAACTCGACCCCGGTAAATTTCTTGAGGCCGATGTAGCAGGTGTGGGTGTTAAGCCTGTGAAAATCGATCTGAATCGGAAAATGTCCGATATCCTGGCTGAGCTGTCAAAACATGAGGTGAAAACGCCGCTTTTGTTAACCGGTAAGCTCATTGTGGCCCGGGATATGGCCCATGCCCGTCTGAAAGAGATGCTGGAGGCGGGTCAGGGCCTGCCTGATTATTTTAAAGATCACCCGGTATATTATGCCGGGCCTGCCAAAACTCCTGTCGGTATGCCGTCCGGTTCCTTCGGCCCCACGACCGCATCGCGGATGGACCCCTATGTGGATCTTTTCCAGAAAAACGGCGCATCTCTGATCATGATCGCCAAAGGAAACCGTTCCCAGCAGGTGATCGATGCCTGCAGGGAGAACGGCGGATTTTATCTCGGTTCAATTGGCGGCCCGGCGGCCCTGCTGGCACAGGAGAATATCCGAAGTGTAAAGGTCCGCGACTTTGAGGAGTTCGGTATGGAGGCCGTATGGGAGATAGAAGTCGAGGATTTCCCTGCTTTCATTCTCACGGACGATAAGGGTAATGACTTCTTTCAGAAATTATAACCCAAAGCTGCTTATATTGACAAAATGAATGGAAAAACCCCCGGTGAATTTCATCGGGGGTTTTTCTTTTGTGCTGACATTTCGCAGTCTGGCGACCGATATTCTCACCATTTAGACCAGTGAGCAGGTTCCCAGACCCGGCGGCCTCCTCTTCTCTGCCAGTGACCTTTCACCCAGTGACTGCCTCTTGGTCTGACGGACCAATATCCTTCAATCCAGATATAGCCGCCATTGAACCAGTCCCAGTATCCATCTATCCAGACCCGATCCGAATTACAGCACCCCGAGCTCCTTACAGCTACATTTGAGCAGGCCGTTAGGACGGCTGGAGGGCCGTAATTGAACCAGAACCCGCTGTACCTGGGTCGGGTGTCACGGTGATGACAGTTTCCCTTGGCGTGGTTTGAACGCTGCTGCCGGTGTGATGCTGAAACCGGGCTGACCAGCAATGCAGCACCGAGCAGCAACATGGTAATTTGAACGAATGATTTATACGGGATCTTTTTGGGTTTTAGCTTCATGTTCTTCCTTTCAAATACAATACGGGCCTATGACCCCTGCTGAATTATTTGGTTAACCGGCAGACCTCACTGACAGTTTTAATTGACTGGAATCCAAATAATCCGGTAAATGATGACCAGGAAATTCCCCAGAGCATGTTATCTGTGGGGTCGCCAATTACTGTTTAGTTTTCGACCCTCGCAGATTTAGAAAAAACGAGTTTCCTGCTGCAGCCATATCCCGGGAATATTCT
This sequence comes from FCB group bacterium, assembly GCA_013152375.1. Classification (GTDB taxonomy): domain Bacteria; phylum Fidelibacterota; class Marinisomatia; order SCGC-AAA003-L08; family JACNLC01; genus JAADGM01. The sequence continues at coordinate 12,629 of JAADGM010000035.1, forward strand.
CATATAAACTTGCCTTTTATCTTGTTCAGCAGACAACGAATTGGATAATTTTAAGGCCTGTTTTTAACCGACTTTTTTAACTTTTGAACAATTTTTAGGGATTGAAATGAACAATACGATCATCACATCTCCACCGGCAGTCAATGAGCCCATCAGGGGGTACGTCCCCGGGTCACCCGAACGCATGTCGCTGAAGACCAAATTAACCGAATTGAAATCCACAACTTTAGAAATTCCTTTGATCATTGGAGGAAAAGAGATCAAAACCGGCCGCACCGGTACCTGCCGTATGCCCCATGACCATCAGCATGTGCTGGCCACCTATCACAAAGCCGGTGCCAAAGAAGTTCAGATGGCAGTGGAGGCAGCCCTCATTGCAGCCAAAAGCTGGGCGGAGATGCCCTGGACTGACAGAGCTGCTATCTTTAAAAAGATGGCTGTTCTCCTGGCCGGTCCCTACCGTGACCTGCTCAATGCCGCCACCATGCTTTCCCAGAGTAAAAATGCCTTCCAGGCCGAGATTGATGCGGCCTGTGAACTCATCGATTTTTTCAATTTCAATGTGAATTATATGGAAGACATCTACACAGAACAGCCGCCCTACTCGCCGGACGGGATGTGGAACATGGTGCAGTATCGTCCTTTGGAGGGCTTTGTCTTTGCTGTGACACCCTTCAATTTCACTTCCATTGCCGGGAACCTGCCATCTTCGCCTGCCCTTATGGGTAATGTCGTCCTCTGGAAACCCGCCTCCTCCGCGGTGTACTCGGCTTATTTCCTGATGAAGTTATTCAGGGCAGCAGGTCTGCCGGACGGCGTCATTAATTTTATTCCCGGCTCCGGAAGAGAGGTCGGTGATCCCGTATTGGACAATGAACATCTGGCAGGTATCCATTTCACCGGATCCACGGAGACCTTCCAGGGGATGTGGCGCACAGTAGGTAAAAACATTGCCAAATACAAAACTTACCCTCGAATCGTGGGTGAAACCGGGGGCAAGGATTTTATTGTGGCTCATGAGTCTGCAGACGTTGATGCCCTGGTTACTGCCGTCATCCGGGGCGCTTTCGAATATCAGGGACAGAAATGTTCAGCCGCCTCCCGGATCTATATTCCTAAAAATCTGTGGCCGGACTTTAAGACAAAATATTGCCGGGAAGTGGAAAGCCTGAAGATGGGACCCGTCGAGGATTTCAGCAATTTTGTCAATGCAGTGATCGATGAGTGCGCATATAAAACCATCACTTCCTATATTGAGTATGCAAAATCCTCAAAGGATGCCCGGATCCTCACCGGCGGCGGATATGATGACGCAACCGGTTATTTTATTGAGCCGACGACCATCCTGACCACCGATCCACATTTCAAAACCATGGAGGAGGAAATTTTCGGTCCCGTGGTAACCCTCTATGTATATCAGGAAACATGGGAGGATGTACTCAAACTGGTTGACAGCACCTCTCCCTACGCCCTGACCGGTGCCGTATTTGCGCAGGACAGGGCGGCGGTTGAACTGGCCGGCCGCCGGCTGGTGAATGCTGCCGGGAATTATTACATCAATGACAAGCCTACCGGAGCCGTCGTGGGTCAGCAGCCCTTTGGTGGTTCACGGGCCTCCGGAACAAACGATAAAGCTGGATCTCCGCTAAATCTTCTTCGCTGGGTCAGCCAACGGACGATCAAAGAAACCTTTGATCCGCCCAAAGATTATCGTTATCCATTCATGGAAGAAGAATAAATCGAAATAAAAGAAAGTAACAGAGAATCTATGAAAAAGATAAAGACCCTGATCATGGGAGCAGCCGGTAGAGATTTCCATAATTTTAACACCTACTACCGGGATAATGAACTGTATGATGTGGTAGCCTTTACCGCCACACAGATTCCGGATATTGACGGCAGGAAATATCCTGCAGCCCTTGCCGGTAAACTGTACCCCTCCGGAATACCGATTTATGACGAGAGCGAACTGGGTGACCTCATCGCCAGATACGACGTTGATGAAGTCGTCTTTTCCTACTCTGACATCCCACATGAGACCGTCATGCACAAGGCAGCAATGGTAAATGCAGCCGGTGCGGATTTTATCATGATGGGCACCAAACGGACAGCCGTGAAATCAACCAAGCCTCTCATTGGCATCTGTGCCGTGAGAACGGGCTGCGGAAAAAGTCAGGTGACGCGTAAAGTCGCTCAAATTTTCAAAGATGCAGGGAAAAAAGTCGCTGCCATCCGCCATCCAATGCCCTACGGTGACCTGGCAAAGCAGGCCGTACAGCGCTTTGGCGAAATCGCCGACCTGAAAAAACACGAATGCACCATTGAGGAGATGGAAGAGTATGAACCGCATATTACCACCGGAACCATCATCTATGCGGGTGTAGATTATGAGGCAATTCTCCGGGAAGCGGAAAAAGAAGCGGACATCATTTTGTGGGATGGCGGTAATAACGACATGTCTTTTTATCAGACCGATCTGCTCATTACCATCGTGGATCCCCACAGACCGGGTCATGAAACCACCTATTATCCGGGTGAGACAAATCTGCGCCTGGCGGACGTGGTCATCATCAATAAAATCGAGACGGCTGACGCCATGGATGTGGAAGAAGTACGGGAAAATGTCCGCCGGATAAACCCAAAGGCTGTCATTATCGACGGTGCTTCTCCCATTTCGGTTGAAGATGCCGCTCTGATCACCGGCAAAAAAGCCCTGGTTGTTGAAGACGGCCCCACGCTGACGCACGGTGAAATGCAGTATGGCGCCGGTGTAGTGGCTGCTGAGAAATTCGGCGCGGCCCAGCTGGTTGACCCCAGACCCTACACCGTCGGCAAGATCACCGAGACTTTTCAGAAATATGAAAATATCGGCACCTTACTCCCGGCGATGGGTTATGGTGAACAGCAGATGAAAGACCTGGAAACCACCATCAATAATACCGAATGCGACGTCGTCGTGATCGGGACTCCGATCGATCTGCGCAGGATCACAAAAATCAAACATCCCACCGTGCGGGTCACTTATGACCTGCAGGAAATCGGGCATCCGGACCTGCACGACGTGTTAGCGAAATATCTTAAGTAATCCGGTGAAACTGACAAGGAGCAGTCCTCAGGGGCTGCTCCTTTCATTTAAAGAAATACATGAGACAAGAATACAATAATTCCGTTATTATTGCTCTTGGGGGAAATGCAATCTCTCCAAAGGGTGAGGCTGGAACCATTCAGCAGCAGTTTGCCCATACCCGCCGGAGTCTGAAAGCCGTAATGCATTTTGTGCGTAAAAAGTACAAGATCTGCATCACGCACGGCAACGGACCCCAGGTTGGTGATGAATTACTGCGCAATGAATTGGCCGCCGACCAAATCCCGCCTCTGCCCCTGGGAGTGCTGGTAGCAAACACGCAGGGTGCCATTGGGTACATGATCCAGCAATCCCTGCAGAATGCTCTGTATGCTGAAGCCTCTGAGCGGGAAGTTGTTACTTTCATCTCTCAGATGAAAGTTGACCGTAACGATCCGGCGATTCAGAATCCCACAAAGTTCGTCGGCCGCCGGTACACTGCCGAGCAGGCCCGCAAACTCAGCCTGGAGCAGGGCTGGAATATCAAAGAGCAGGATCCCGGCGAGTGGCGCAGGGTGGTCCCCTCCCCCGAACCGCTGTACATTTTTAACGGTAAATCCATCAAACATCTGTATGATTTCGGCACCATTATGATCGCCGGCGGCGGCGGCGGAATCCCCGCCTATAATGAACCCGACGGAAGACTTGAGGGTCTGGACGGAGTCATCGACAAAGATAAAACGGCCGCTCTGCTGGGACGTATCATCCGCGCCAGAGAGATGTTCATCATCACGGATGTTGATAATATCTTTACAAATTACGGCAAACCGGAAGCCCGCCCCATCCGCACGGCCACCGCTTCGCAGATAAAGGCTTATCTGGATGAGGGGCATTTCCAGTCCGGCACCATGGCTCCAAAGATAAGGGCAGCCCTGTACTTCTTACGGCACCATGGGGAGAAGGTGGTCATCACCTCTATTGCCAGGGTGGAAGAAGCCCTGGCCGGAGAAGCCGGTTCCGTTCTGATCAATGACTGAAAAATTAAAATCGAAGGTAGCTAAATGAAAATTCATGAATATCAAGGTAAGGCACTTTTCAGAGCTGCGGGAGTTCCCGTTCCGAAGGGTTTTCCTGCATTTTCGGTAAAGGAATGCGTGGAGGGAGCCGCTAAACTGCAGACAAATAAGATAGTGGTCAAGGCACAGATACATGCCGGAGGCCGCGGCAAGGGAGGCGGCGTGAAGATCGTCTCACCCGCCAATGTTCAGGAAGCTGCCGAGGCCCTGCTGGGAATGACCCTGGTGACGCATCAAACCGGTCCCGAAGGAAAACTCGTTCAGCGACTGCTCGTTGAAGAAGCCTCCGATATCGCCCGTGAGCTTTACGCAGGCATTGTGCTGGATCGCAGCACCAGTCAATTTGCCTTTATGGTTTCAACCGAAGGCGGCATGGAAATCGAAAAAGTAGCCTCTGAAACACCTGAGAAGATCATCAAGGAATGGATCACACCGGGCCAGGATTTAAAAGTCTATCAGGCCCGTAAATTGGCCTTTTCACTGGGACTTACAGGTGTACAGGTAAAGTATGCAGTTAAAACATTTATGGCTTTGTGGCAGGTTTTTAAGCAGTACGACTGCAGCCTGATCGAGATAAATCCGCTGGTGGTGACTCGGAGCGATGAAATTATCGCGCTGGATTCAAAAATCAATTTTGACGATAATGCCCTGTTCCGGCATCCGGACATTCTGGAATTGAGAGACCTCTCGGAAGAAGAAACTTCTGAGATCGAGGCCAGTCGTTATCACCTGAATTATATAAAGCTGGAAGGAGATGTGGGCTGTATGGTCAATGGTGCCGGGCTGGCCATGGCAACCATGGATATTATCAAACACTGCGGCGGTGAACCGGCCAACTTTCTGGATGTTGGCGGTGTGGCCAATGCCGAGACGGTCGCGCATGGGTTCAATATTATTCTCTCGGATAAAAACGTAAAGGCAATTCTGATCAATATTTTCGGCGGCATCGTACGCTGTGACCGTGTCGCACAGGGAGTCATTGACGCCATGGGACAGCTCAAGGTCAATGTGCCCGTCGTTGTCCGGCTGGAAGGCACGAATGCCGTTCAGGCCGGGGAGATGCTGGAGAACTCGCCTCTTGAATTCATCGTTGCGAAAAATCTTGAAGACGCTGCTGAAAAAGTCGTGCTTGCCAGTAAAGGAGGAAAATAATGAGTATATTATTGAACGAGGATACCCGCCTGATCGTCCAGGGGATCACCGGCAAAGAGGGCGCTTTTCATACCCGTCAGATGCTGGAATACGGAACTAAGGTCGTTGCCGGGGTCACGCCGGGAAAAGGCGGCCAGACCGATGATAACGGACTCCCCATCTTCGATACCGTCCAGGCAGCCGCCGACGCCACCGGGGGCAATTCATCCGTCATTTTTGTACCACCGGCATTTGCCGCCGATGCCGTCCTGGAAGCCATCGCTGCAAGGATGAAACTCGTCGTCTGCATCAGTGAAGGGATACCCACGGCGGATATGGTCCCCGTCAAACTTGCCCTGAACGGTTCCGAAACCCGTATGATTGGACCCAATTGTCCCGGAGTCATCACGCCCGGCGTGGGCAAGATCGGGATCATGCCCGGTTTCATCCACCGGCCCGGCCATGTGGGGGTGATCTCCCGGTCGGGAACCCTGACTTATGAGGCCGTGCACCAGTTGACCGAGCGGGGCATCGGACAATCCACCTGTATCGGCATCGGGGGTGATCCCATCATCGGATCGAATTTTATTGACCTGCTGAAGCTCTATAAAGACGATGATCAAACTGAAGGGGTGGTTCTCATCGGCGAGATTGGCGGAAGCGCCGAAGAAGAAGCGGCCAACTGGATCGTAGAAAATAACTTCACCAAACCCGTAGTTGCCTTCATCGCCGGTCAGACGGCACCCCCGGGCAGAAGAATGGGACATGCCGGAGCCATCATTTCCGGGGGCAAGGGAACCGCTGCCGATAAAATGGCCGCATTGAAAGCCGTGGGGATTGCAGTCTGTGAGACACCCGCTGTCATCGGTGAAACCATGGAAAAGGCCCTGGCCGCGCGATAAACGGACTTTGTAAACCGACCGTCTTCGCAGGCGGTCCTGAAAATAAAAAAGGAACCATGAACAAACGAACATTTGCCATCATCAAACCGGATGCAGTCCGGAACAATTACACAGGACTCATTTATGATCGAATCCTGAAAGCAAACTTTACAATTTTGGGAGCCAAACTGATCCGCATGACCAAAGCCCAGGCGGAAGGATTCTATGCAGTTCATCGGGAGCGTCCCTTTTTCACCGAACTCACCGATTTCATGTCTTCGGGAAAATGTATGGTGCTGGCTCTTGAAAAGGAAAATGCGGTCGCAGAATGGCGCAAAACGATCGGGGCGACCAATCCGGCCGAAGCTGACGCAGGGACCATCCGCAAGGATTTTGCCACCAGTCTCGGTGAAAATGCCGTACACGGTTCAGATAGTGATGAAAATGCTAAATTAGAGATATCCTTTTTCTTTTCAGAAAGTGAATTAATCGCTAATTTATAAGCATCGTCAGATGAAAAAACAATTCAATATACACTCAATTCTATTTTTTCTGATACTCGTCCTGATGATTTCGTGCGGGGAAAAGGTTCACCGCGAGACGATCAACCTGGGCAAGACTGTCAAAATCACCTATACCGCAGATAAGCTGATCACGGTGGATGTCTCCTATGAATGGTACTTCCTGGCCAAACCCAAAGGCAGCCGGGCCTTTCTGCTGGTGGATAATGACAAGGCACTTTTCAATCCGGATGTCACGGGCGAATTTGATATACTGGTTTCCGTTGTAGATCAATTCGGTAAGGAGGTCGATAAAAAGGGCTACTACTACGATGTGGTCCCGGGAGAAATGGAAAAATCGGACGCGGCTGCCGCAGATACTGAAGCCGTCGCGGAAGAAATACCCGTAGATGAGCAGCCCGAAACAAAACCGGCTCCGCCCCCTGAGCCTGCCGCAGAGCCCGACATCGATACCAGCTCCGTCACCGCCAAACCGAAAGAAGAACCCCCGACTCCGGCAGAGGTAGAGCCCCCGGTCAAGGAAGAGCCTGAAGTAACGGAACCTCAGGAAGCCCCCGAACAGACCCGGACGCCTGCTGTCACGTCAATGCCTGCGGGGCCGCCGGCCGATGCCTATACTATCCAGATATCAGCCTGGAAAACACGACGGTATGCCCTGCGGGAAGTACGCCGGCTGGAGGAAGCGGGATTCAGCGCCCATATCGAGATGTACTTCGATGTGGCCAAAGACCTGCTGTGGTATAGGGTACGTCTGGACAAATATAATGACTATGCTGCCGCCCGAACGGTCCTGAACAGAGTGAATGCATCACCGGGCTTTTCCGGAATTATTGTTCCACTCTATCAAGCAGAACCCTGATTTGTAAGAAACCCCTTGATTGGGGTTTCTTATTGTTGGCATATGCCCGGGGACTTGTCACAACCGTCCCGTGACAAATTGGTATAACCCCGGGAAGAACCATCAAAAGGCCCGGCCGTTTCATCCGGGTGATGAAGATGCAATGGATACAAGCCTGACGACGCGGAGATGAATGATGAATCTACCGGTATGTAATGAAAATTAAACTGATATTACTCTCCATCCTGGTCCTTACAGGATTCGAAGCCTGTACCGAAGAGACTCAGGGAGATACCATACAGATCGGGACGACGTATAAGATCGTCTATGATTCCGATATCCTGATGATCGGCGATATTGAATATCAATGGTCCTTCGGGAAAAAACCTTCCAACAGTTACTCCGTTTTATTATGCAGCCGGGATAAGGCCCTGTTTACACCTGATGTCCCCGGTGAGTATGAAATTCATGTTTACGTGAATAATGAGGGGGTTGTGAGTGATGCCAAAGATTACTTTTTTTTGGCGGTCGGGACTGTCGATACAACCAAGAGGGAAAAACGCCCGGCAATGGCGGGCTCACGCAGCCTTATTGCCGATATCACCGCACCCGGTTCTGTTGAGACCGCTGCCGGCCCCGCCCCATCCTCTTTGAAGGACTCCCCCAAGCCCGTCGTGGAATCCACAGCAGATGAACCGACGGATCCCGGATCGGCGGATTCACTCTCTGTTTTTTATACCATCCAGGTCTATTCTCAAAGTAATCAGAAAACCGCCGAAGAGAATCGGGACATGCTGGTCAGCAAGGGCTATCCTGCATATATTCAGCCATTCCGGATACCCGGGAAAGATCATCCCTGGTACCGCGTGAGGGTGGGCAGATACCCGGACCTTGGGACCGCCCTGACCCATAAAAAAACACTTTCCCGGCTGCTGAAATCAGAAGACCTCTGGATTGACACACTCCGTACGGATGGCTGATCAGCCGCAATTTCAACAGACTGTCACAGCCGGATTTTACCCCCTGCGCGCACTCTCCCTGGCGGCGGAGTTAAAAATTCTGATCACAGCCACGCTGGCTATGCTGCTGGTTTATCTCATCCAGACCTATTCTGTCGAATTGGCAGCAGCTCTGGCGGGACAGACGCAGGCTCACATGCTAAAGACAAATCGTCTAGTCATCCCCCTGCTCTTCCCCGCCGCAGATACTCCCATTTACAGCACCCTGATCCTGCTGCTGGGCTGGATACTCGATCTGGCCGTTCTGTTGTGCGCCGGGGTGGGGATCGTACAGATCAATACGACCCGTATGCGCACCGGTGAGGGCCTTTCCGCCTCCCGTATCCTCGCCGGCATCCGAAAACAGCGCTTTACCGTTCTTTTTTCAGCAGCGGGCCTGGGAATTATCGCCGCCTTTTTTTCGGGACTGGTGACCCTGTTATGGCTCATCAAGTCTATTCCCGGAGTCGGATTCGTCCTGTTCATCCTGCTTTCACCGCTGACCCTGGCCTGTGGTCTTTTTCTCCTGGGCACGCTGTTCGTAATCTGCTTTTCACTGCCCAGCCTCCCTGCCGTCACCGTTTTATGGCGGGGGGATGCTTTCGCCGTCATTGCCCAGGCCTACTCCCTCGTTCTGGGACATCCGCTAAAGCTGTTGAGCGCGACACTGCTGAACCTGTTGGAAACCATACTGGCCATTGCCGTCGGCAGTGTGATCCTGGGCATACTGCTCTCCGGCCTGTACCTGGTGTTGACCAGGGACTGGCTGCTGGGAATTCGTTTTGCCATTGCCGCGCAGGCCGGGTTTCTGACGGTCTTCCCCTGCGGTACGAATTTGAGCTTTGAACCGACGCTGTATGCCCGGGTTATCGCCCTGCTGCTGAAATTTCTGTCACTTGCCGTGCTGGGTTACGGCTTTGCGACGTTAGTCATTGCCCGGATGTTCTCGTTTGTAAAATTGAAACAGAAAACCAACGGGTTAAATCTGCTGGAGTCATAGGTGATCCGTTACGAAAATATAGCGGTGACGTTTGACGGCCGCTCTATATTACGGAACTTCGATCTGACGATCCGCACCGGTGAAAAAGTGATCATCAGGGGGAAATCGGGACGGGGCAAGACGACCCTGCTGAACCTGCTGCTGGGATTTGTCCGGCCTGATGAGGGGCAGGTGATTCTTGACGGGATTAAAATTACCCCCGAGACGATCTGGTCCGTCCGGACCCGGCTGGCCTTTGTGGGACAGTCCGTGGACCTGGGCAAGGGCAAAGTGCGGGAATTACTGGAGCAGATCTTCGACTATGACGTGAACCGCCCCCACAAACCAACGGAGTCCGGGATTCACCGCCTGTTTGAGCAATTCGACCTTGACCCGGATAAGCTGGATAAGGACTTCGGCGATCTATCCGGAGGGGAGAAACAGCGGGTTGGGATCATCCTGGCCATTCTGCTTAAACGGAAAGTGTATCTGCTGGACGAGGTGACCTCGGCCCTTGACAAAACGCTGAAGGAGAAAGTGATCCGTTATTTCCTCTCAGACTGCCCCGAGACGGTAATCGCCATTTCTCACGACAAGGGCTGGGAGACCGCCGGGGGTGTGCGGATCATAGATCTGGGGGAACTGTGACCGGAGCCCCCGATATTACGCTTCAGGCGCTGGTGATGTGTTTTCTGCTGCTGGTCATCCCCCTGGCCACCAGCCGTCTTTTTCAGCTGAAGCTCGGCAAACCTATTTTGGTGGCGGCAGCCAGGATGACACTTCAACTCTTCCTGGCCGGTCTGTACCTGAAATATCTGTTTCTGTGGAACAGTATCTTCCTGAATATCGCCTGGTTTTTCGTCATGCTCTATGTAGCAATGGTCACCGTCGTACGCTCCAGTGAGCTCAATTTCAAAATATTTGCCCTCCCCAGCCTCCTGGCGCTCACCGCATCCATCTTTTCGGTGGTGCTCTATTTCAATTATTTTGTCATCCGAATCGATAATTTATTTGAGGCCAAATATTTCATCGTGGTGGGCGGCATGCTGCTGGGGAATTCCCTGCGGGGGAATATCATCAGCATTACCAATTTCTACTCCCGCATTCACCAAAATGAAAAAGGCTATCTGTACCGTCTGGCCTGCGGTGCCGGTCTGAAAGAAGCTCTGATCCCCTATGTGGTGGAGAGTCTCAATGCGGCCCTGCGGCCCATTCTGGCCACAATGATGACCATCGGTCTGGTCTCCATCCCCGGCATGATGTCCGGCCAGATGCTGGGCGGCTCCTCCCCGATGGAAGCCATCAAATATCAGATCACCATCATGATCGCCATTTTCGTCTCTCTGAATATCAGTACCATACTCACCATCTTTTTCACCATTAAAACCAGCTTTGACGGCTATGGCAATCTGAAAAAGGGTGTCTTCAAGACATCCGGTGGAAACCACTGAACCAGCCACCGGCGGACTTTAGGTGATAGCGCCGTCCCGGCAGCCGCCGTGCAGGAAAATTTTGCGTACCCCGCAACCGGCAATGAGGTTTCGTTTGCACGTTTAGGGTGAAACAAGATAATATCAGGCAATTCTATGAAGGCATCCGGGTAGAATTGAGATTTCAGGATGACGGACAGCAGGCGGCACAACAACCGGGCTGGCAGATAGGCACAGGGTCAGACTCCGGTATTAATAAAGTAAAATTAACACAATTGAGTAAATACCAAAGTTGGGTGAACGTTGTGAAAAGAAGCCTGTGCCGTATTTATATCGTCTGTTTCCGGCCATTGCCGGAATACGCTGGACGAGACAGTTTTGTTAAATCCCATGGGGCTTGCCCCTGGGGTTAATACAAATTATTTCATTTTCATGATGAATTTTTCAAACAAAATAGTTGAAAATAATATTTACTGCGTTATATTTCTTTTAACTGTGTTATTGCCAGTTAAAACACCAATTCGATTTTAAGATATAAACGGATAAACGCAATAATAGAGTTTAACGGGATGTTGTAACACATTAAAGGAATATCATTTACGAAAATTGAAAGAAAAACAATTAAAATACTACTTGTCATTATCTTAGCAAACACATTGACTTATAACAACAATCAACAACTAAAAGAAAACCAAAATATTAAAATAGCCGGGAAG